>MEDZ01000004.1 GCA_001724275.1 Gemmatimonadetes bacterium SCN 70-22 | reverse complement strand
TCGCGAGGGCTTGGCAGCGCGCGGCGGGGGAGGGGAGGAGCAACGTGCAGAGTAACGTGTACCCGGAGAATGCCACCAGGGGGGGCGTCGTGTCAACCGACACGTCTCCACCGCTCGGGGCGACGTCACGCGGCTCGGCCGCCTGGCGCGCCGCGAAACAAGCCGCGATGGCCGCCCTCGCCGACGCGGAGGCGCGGCGCGAGGTCGAGCGCGCGCACCTGTTCGAGGATGTCGCGACGCGCGTGCTGCACGCGGCGCGGGCGGCCATCGCGTGCGAGGAAGACCTCTACGTCCTCGCCTATCAGACCCTCCGCCGCTCGGGCCGGACGCTGTGGACGGCAGACTGTCACCGTCTGCGCGAGGCGACCCGGCGCGCGTGGCACACGTTCGACCCGGGGGAGGCGCAGGAGGAGGCGCAGGAGGAGGCGCGGGGGGACGAGTCGTCCGACGGGATCGAGGAGGCGGCAACGGCCACTCCCGCGCTAGGAACCGGCGCGGCATCTCCCGGTGGCTCCACTGTCGTCGTAAGCGACGCGGCGGATGGGACCGCGCGCTCGTCCTCTCCCGCCGGCGACGGCCCCCGCAGCCCCCGCGGCCCCGACGGCGCAATCGACTATTTCGCCATCGGGATCGCGCTCACGCGCGCGCAGCAGCGCACCCTCGACGGCGAGGTGGCCCGATGACCGCCCTCCCGACCTGGCTCACCGACGACGCCGACGAGCGGGCGGAGCTTGCCGCGTTGGGCATCTCGGCCGACGTGTCGGCGACGCCCGACGATCAGGCCGCGCGCGATGCGCAGGCCTCGACGCTCCTCCGCGCGCTGGGCCGTGTGGAGGCGGAGATCGCCGAGCGGCAGCGCGCCCTGCGACTCGAGCGCGAGCAGCTCGAGCGCATCTACGGCTCCGAGATCGAGCGCCTCGAACGGCGTCAGTCCTTCCTCGCGGGCGCGATCGAAGCGCTCGCCGTGGTGTCGGAGTTCGGCCCCAAGAAGAAGTCCCGCGCGGTGGGATTCGGCACCTACGGGCTGCGCCAGTCGCCGCTCAAGGTCGAGGTCCTCGACGAGGACGCCGTCCTCGACTGGGCCATGCAGGGACTGCCTGAGGCGGTGTCCGCCACGGTCACCCTCACCGGCTCCGAGGTCAACCAGATCGTGGATGCGGGACTCGGGGAATGCGTCGCGCCCGCACGTCTCCGCTGGGCGCTGGCGAAGTCGCTGCTCAAGGGGCACGTCGAGTCGACGGGCGAGACCGAGATCCCCGGCATTCACGTCGAGTTGCCCAAAGACAAGCCGTTCGCGAAGGCGATGGCCCCGAAGGACGGTGCCCGGTGACGGGACTCGCGTCCACCGTGGCGTCGGGGCTCCCCGGCGCCACCAGCCCCCCCAGCACCCCCTCCGCCGTCAGATCGGAGGAGTACGTCATCATCCGCCTCGGACCGTGGCCGGTGCCGTTGACCGACCAGCAGCGCGGCTGCCTGGATCGGCTGATCGCGCGGGCCCGGATCCGGCAGTTGCCGTTTCTCTCCATCCTCGATGACCAGCGGCGCGAGTGCGTCGCGTTCGTGGTCGAACCCTTGCCGACCGTCGCCGTCGTGGCGACAGGAGTGACTCCATGAGTGTCCCGGCCCTTGCTCCGGTTGAGCCGACGGCCAGTCCGAGCACCGCGGTTGCGGCGCGTCCCTCGTTAGGGCTGCTCAAGCCCGTGGCACCGCCGGCGCAGATCATCGCGCAGCAGAACGAGATGCGCGCGTTCATCAAGGAAGTGCTGGAAGAGGGCCGCGACTACGGGCTCATCCCCGGCGTCGACAAGCCGTCCCTCCTGCAGCCCGGCGCGCAACGCATCAACGTCGGGTTCGGGGTGATCCCGCACTACACGACGCTCGAGGCGCAGGTCGACCACGACCGGGTCATCGAGTGGAGCAAGCGCAAGAAGATCTACAAGAACCGGGAGTGGACCGGCGACTGGTCGATCGAGAGCGGGACCTCGATCGGCGTCTACCGGTACGTCGTGCGCTGTGAGCTGGTGCACCGCGAGACTGGGATCGTCGTCGGCGAGAGCCTCGGCGCCTGCTCGACGCTGGAGTCGAAGTACATCGACCGGCCGCGCGACAGTGAGAACACGTGCCTGAAGATGGCGCAGAAGCGCGCGTTCGTCGGGGCGACGCTCACCGCGTACGGCCTGAGCGACGAGTTCACCCAGGACGTGGAGGACACGGGCGTGAGCAGCGGCGGTGACGACGCGAATGGTCCAGCGAAGGTCGCGGCGCCGATCTGCCCCACGCACAACGTGCCGATGCGGGATAATCGGGCGAGCAAGAAGAACCCGAAGACGCCGGACTGGAGCTGCAACAAGAAGAACGACGACGGCAGCTGGTGCAAGGAAGGGAAGTGGCCGGGGCAATGGCCGCCCAAGGACGAGACGCCGAAGGAGGAGGCGAAGGGCGAGGCGGAGGCGCCGAAGGAGGAGACGCCCCGCGCCGGGCACGCGCGGGCCGAAGACAAGAAGATCAGGGGTGTGCGACTCGGGGATCTCACCGACGCCGAGCTGACCGCGGAGCTCAAGGCCGCGATCGAGGCCAATGACCCCAAGTACAAGCCGTTGATCGCGGCGATCGAGACGGTCCTCGAGAACCGCCAGTTCAGCGAGTTCCCCAAGAAGACGCTCGAGCCCGACCCCGACGAGCTCCCTTTTGACTGAGCGACAGTGGCCATGAAGCGATGCTTCAAGTGCGGTGAGGTGCAGCCGCTGTCGCAGTTCTACCGTCATCCTCGGATGGCTGACGGTCACCTCAACAAGTGCAGGCGGTGCACGCGGAGGGATGTGCAGGACAACCGAGAGCGCCGCCTGCAACAGTACCAGCGATACGACCGTGACCGATACCAGTTCGACACCGTGCGTGCACTCGTCGCCAATCTCAATGGACTGAAGCGTGATCCTGTGAAGCTGCGAGCCATGCGTACGGTGGCGAACGAACTGAAAGCGGGACGCATGTCGAAAGGGCCGTGCGAGGTGTGCGGCGCATCGAAGGTGGACGCCCACCATCCCGACTACAACGAGCCGTTCGTCGTGGTGTGGCTCTGCCGAAAACACCACATGCAACTGCACCGCATCGATCTCGACCGTCGCCCCAGCGTAGCACTTCTCCCACAACCAATCGAGCCATGACCAAGCGGACGCTGCGCCTCAACGGGCACCACAGTACCGACACGATGTTGAACGACGCCCTGGCAGAGGACGCGGCGAAGCTCACCGCGTTCGCCGCCGATCCCGGCGCCACACTGGAAGACCTCGAAGACCTCGAGGACCTCGAGGACGCGGGGCCGCCGGACGCCGACGCGTCCGACGCCCTCGGGGACGGCGCGACCCTCGACCCGGACCAGCGCGAGCTGTCCGAGGATCCCACGCTGTTGCAGGAGCCGCCGAAGGAGTTCTCGCCCACGCTGGAGCTTCCGACGCCGCACCATTGGCGCCTGGTGAAGGTCGCCATCGTGGATCGTATCAGCGCGCTCAAGTCGATCGCGAAGAAGGTCTCGGACGAGGGCTACACGCGTGAGGCGCGTACGATGGAGCACGATGCCCTGGCCCTCTCCGAGGACGTGGCGCCACAGCTGGAGACGCAGGCGGAGATCCCGCTCGCGACCTCCGACGAGGTGCAGTCGGGGATCGCCAACGAGCTGCGCGGCCTCGTGCGGCGCCACGTGCGGCGCGATCGCGAGGATGTGGACGACGAGGCGATCCTGCTGCGCGATCTCGCCGCGAAGGTCGAGCGTTACGCGCTCGACATCGCGGATCGCGCGTACGCGGCCGGGTTCGTGGCGCGCGAGGCGACGGGCGAAGTGTTCGCGCTCAAGTCCCTCAACGCGCTGCGGTAGTAGGGCCACGCCATGAGCGTCTACAAGCCGACGCCCGGCTCCGACTGGGTCATCGACCGTGAATTTCGTATGGACGGGCGGGCGCTCCGCATCAAGGCGTCGTCCTGGACGGGGCAGAAGCGCGAGGCGCTGGTGCGCGAGGCCCTCCTCGTGGAGCTGCATCGCGCCGGGCGCTTCGCGCTCATCCGCGCCCTCAAGGCGGGGGAGATCACGATCCTCGATCTTGTCGCGGCCAAGGAAGAACGGCGCCTGTACGTCCCGGACGCGCTGCGCGAGATCACCGACCGGCGCAGCCTCTGGGATGTGCTGGAGGCCTGCATCGCCATGGGGACGGCGGGCGAGAAGACGAAGAAGCGCTACCGGCTCTCGCTGGCGAAGCTCAAGGGCACCGGGGTGTTGGGCGAGCACGCGAGCATGCGCACCCTGCAGGCGGTCAACTGGTCCGCCCTGCGTACGCAGTGGGGCGGGAGCGCGAGCGACTGGAACCACCTCGTGCGCATGCTCTCGCACGCGCTGACGCTCTACTACGGCGACGTCTACGCCCCCGAGCGGCGCCAGCTGGTCGCGAAGATCCCGAAGGCGCGGGAGCCGCGCTCGCGGCTGGCCATGCTCTCGTTGCACCTCTTCCGGCAGATGGTGGCGAAGACGCCGGCACTCGTGCGCCCCACATACTGGACGTTGCTCCTCACGGGCATGCGGGCGGGTGACGGCGGGGAGTACTTCCGCTGTACGCCGGCGAACCTCGACAAGGCCGAGCACTTGATCCTCGTGCCCGGCACCAAGACCGTCGGCAGCCGAGCGGCCGTCGCGGTGCACGCGGACGACTGGCACTGGGTGGAGGCCGGGATCCCGGCGCCGCGGCAGTACAAGTGGGTCCGGGAGCACTGGAAGCGCGCGGCCGAGGCCTGCGGGCGCCCCGAGATCCGCTTGCACGACATCCGGCACCTGAGCATTCGCCTGGCGCTGGACGGCGGGGCCCCGTTGGCCGACGTGCAGGCGCACGCCCGCCACGAAGATCCGACGATGACGATGGACTACGCCCGAATCGAATCGAGCCGACGGGCGGCTGATGCGATCCGGAAAGCGCTGGTGGCGGAGTGAGCGATCACCCCACCACCAGCCCCACCATGGAGCCTAACGCGATGTCCAAGACACCGGAATTACCCAGTGGGCCCTCTGGGGCTCGAACCCAGGACCGACGGATTATGAGTCCGCTGCTCTAACCGGCTGAGCTAAGGGCCCGCGCCAGCAAGGATACTCGCCACGCCACGCCGCGAGAAGAGTCCCGCCCGGCCGGGGGAGGCCGGCGCGGGCGCGGCGTCACCCCTCGCGCGCGTTCAGGTCGTACGCGGCGAGGATCTCCTGCGGGGTGACGGTCGCCGCCCCCAGCTTCCCCACCTCGACCCCGGCGGCGAAGTTGGCGACCACCGCCGCCTCCATCGCGGTGGCCCCGGCGGCCAGCGAGGTCGCCAGGTAGGCGGTCACCGTGTCGCCGGCGCCGACCACGTCGTATACCTCGCGCGCCGTCGTCGGGATGCGTTGCACCTGGCCGTCCGGGGAGACGAGCGCCATGCCCCGCTCGCCCAGCGTCAGGAGGAGGTGCTGGGCCCCGAGGCGCTCGAGGGTGGCGGGGAGGGCGCCCGCGTCGTCGAGGTGCACGGCCGCGCCTAACGCCGATTCGAGCTCGCGGCGGTTGGGCTTGAAGACCGTCGCCCCGCGGTAGGCGAAGAAGTTGCGGAACTTGGGATCGACGATGATCGGGACCCCCCGCGCGCGGGCGCGAGCGATGGCGTGGGCGATGACGTCGGCCACCAGCACGCCCTTGTTGTAGTCCTCCAGGACCAGGGCGTCGGCCGAGGTGAGGACGTCGTCCAGCACCGCGACGACCCGCGCGATGTCGGCCGGGGTGAGGTCGCGGTCGTCTTCCTCGTCGAAGCGCACCACCTGCTGCGAGCGCGCCACCAGGCGCGTCTTGGTCGTGGTGGGACGGGCGATGGCGATCAGCGCGCTGTCGTCGGAGCCCATCTCGCGCAGCATGCGGCGCAGGCGCTCGCCCCCGTCGTCGTCGCCGACCACCGCGACCAGCGTGCCGTGCGCGCCCGCGGCCGCGACGTTCTGCGCGACGTTGGCGGCGCCCCCCAGCGCATACTTGCGGTCGCGCACGCGCACCACCGGGACGGGGGCCTCGGGGGAGATGCGCTCCACGTCGCCGCGGAGGTAGACGTCGAGCATGGCATCGCCGACCACGGCCACGCGCCGGCCGCGCATGCGGTCGAGGAGCACGGCCAGGCGTTCGCGCGAGAGATGCGAGGCGGGGGAGGAGGAGGACATGGCGGGGGAAGCTAGGGCGGGGCGTCCCGATGGGTCAACGGAGGGTGGCGTCCGGCCCAGATCGGCTCCGCCCCCGATTATCTTCCGCGCATCCGGTCCGCTTCGACCGCTCGTTCCTCGCACCTCCCAGGGATGCAGACCTACCAGCTCGACGTCATCGTGAGTCGTGGCCACTCCATCGAGTCGCGCCACCGCGTGCACGCGGCCGTCTGGGACGCGACGTCGGGGCTGGTCGGGAGCACGCGCGACCCGTTCCTCGTGGCGCCGTGGCGCTCGTGCGCCAAGCCGTTCCAGGTGATGCCGCTCCTCGAGACCGGAGGCTTCGATGAGCTGGTGTGGGAGGACGACGAGCTGGCCCTGGCGTGCGCCTCGCACGGCGGCGAGCCGGAGCACGTCGCCGTGGCCGCACGCATGCTGGCGTCGATCGGGATGGAGGAGGGCGACCTGGCGTGCGGCCCGCACGAGCCGCTAGCGCGTCGCGGCGTGAAGCTCCTGCGCGAGGCGGGGCACGCCCCGTCCCGGCTGCACAACAACTGCTCCGGCAAGCACGCCGCCATGCTGGCCCGCGCCCACGTGTCCGGGTGGTCGTCGCACGGCTACGAGCGCGAGGGGCACCAGGTGCAAGCCGCGGCACTCGAGTCGGTGTCGCGCTGGACGGGCGTGCCCGCCGACCGGATCGAGCGCGCCGTCGACGGGTGCGGGGTCGTCGTCTTCGGGCTCCCCCTCGCGCACATGGCGCGCGCCTACGCGATGCTGGCCGCGAGCGCGACGCGCGGCGACGAGCTGGCGTCGCGCATCGCACGGGCGGTGCGCACGCGCCCCTTCCTGTTCGGCGGGACCGACCGCTTCGACAGCGTCCTGGTGGAGGAGACCTCCGGGCGCATCATCTCCAAGGTCGGCGCCGAGGGGATCCACTCCGCCGCGCTGCTCGAGCAGGGGATGGGGATGGTGGTGAAGGTGGAGGATGGGGCCTCGCGCGCCCAGTACCCGGCGCTCCTGCGACTCCTGCAGCTGCACGGCGCCCTCCCCGATCCCCTCCCGCCCCGGCTGCAGGAGTTCGGGCGCACCCGGATCCGGAACACGCGCGGCGAGGTGGTGGGCGAGCTCCGGGTGATTGATGCCTGACGACGTGCGCTCGATGCAATGCGATGATCCCGTCGGGAATGCCATGATGACGAACGACGAACCGTCCCTCGATATCGTCCACGCGCTCGATGCCGCGCACGTCGCGCTCGTCCGGCTGGCGGCGGCGATCGCCGCCGCCGAAGAGCTCGTCGTGCGCGGCGCCCTCGCGCGCGCGGCCGAGTGTTGCCCTCACGAGTGGGTGGAGGAAGTCATCCTGCAATCGTACCTGTTCGCCGGCTTCCCCCGCACGCTCAATGCCGCCCGCGAGTGGCGGAAGGTGTCGGGGCGCCCCGCTCCGGGGGAGGACGCCGGGGAGCGCTTCGACGACGCACCCCGGTGGAGCGAGGAAGGCCAGCGGACCTGCCGCATCGTCTACGGCGCCACCTACGAGCGGCTCCGGCACAACATCCGCACCCTCCACCCCGCGCTTGACGCCTGGATGATCGTCGAGGGGTACGGCAAGGTGCTGTCGCGCCCCCAGCTCGACCTGCGGCGGCGCGAGCTGTGCATCGTCGCGGCGTGCGCGGCCGCGGGGCAGGACCGCCAGCTGCACTCACACCTTCGTGGCGCCCTCAATGCCGGCGCCCCGCTCGCGGAAGTGTCCGCCGTTCTCGACGCCATCGTCGACCTCATGGCGCCGCAGAATCCCGAGCGCTATCGCCTCCTCCTCGCCCGCGTGGCCCAGCACGATGTTCATTGATCATGTGGTCGTTCGCGTGACGGCAGGGACGGGCGGCTCCGGCTGCTCGTCGTTCCGCCGCGAGAAGTTCTACCCCATGGGCGGTCCGGACGGCGGCGACGGCGGGCGCGGCGGCGACGTCATCGTCCGCGGCGACCGCAACCTCGCCACCCTGCTCGACTACACCTATCGCGACCACTGGGAGGCGGAGCGCGGCGAGCATGGGATGGGGAGCAACAAGACCGGGCGTTCGGCGGACGACGTCGTCCTCCCCGTCCCCCCGGGGACCGTCATCCGCGATCACGACAGCGGCGCCTTCATCGGCGAGGTGCTCGCGCATGGCCAGCAGGTCGTCGTCGCGAAGGGGGGGCGAGGCGGCAAGGGGAACGCCTTCTTCGCCACCAGCACGCACCAATCCCCGCGCGAGTGGCAGCCGGGTGAGGAGGGAGAGGCGCGGACCCTCGACCTCGAGCTCAAGCTCATCGCCGACGTCGGGCTCGTCGGGCAGCCGAACGCCGGGAAGTCGACGCTCCTGTCGGTGCTCTCGGCGGCGCGTCCCAAGATTGCCGACTATCCCTTCACCACGCTGCAGCCCAACCTGGGGGTCGTGGCGCTCAGCGACCACCGGACCTTCGTGGTCGCCGACATCCCGGGCATCATCGAGGGGGCGCACGAGGGGAAGGGACTCGGGCTCCAGTTCCTCCGGCACATCGAGCGCACGCGCATCCTCGCCTTCCTGGTCCCGATCGACGCCATGGACTGGCAGGAGGAGTACGACAAGCTCCGGCACGAGATCGCGCAGTACTCCGGCGAACTCGCCGCCAAGCCGCACTGCGTCGTCTTCACCAAGCTCGACCTGCTGGGGGAGGACTACGTCCCCGAGATCGAGGCGCCGGGCGCCTTCGGGAAGTACTCGATCAGTGCCGCCGCCCGCACCGGGCTCGACGCGCTCACGGCCGCCTGGTGGAGCCAGCTGCTCGCGCTGCGCAAGGCGGTGGAACGCGCCGAGCGCGAGGCGGAGGATGCCCACACGGCGAGCGCCGGCGCGGGCGATCGCGAGCCGCGAAACGGTGACGACGACGCGGGCGCCTGACGAGTCGCTGCACACGCTCGCCCTGGCCTGCATTCCGGGGGTGGGGCCGGCGAGGGTCCGGAAGCTGCTCGAGCGGCATCCTGTCGCCTCCGAGGCGCTGGCGCGGCTCGGCCTGGGGGAGCGCGAGGTGCAGGCGGCCCTCGCCACGGCCCGCTCCCTGCGCGACCGCTGCGCGGCGCGTGGCGTCGACGTGGTCACCTGCACCGAGGCGCGCTATCCCCAGGGGCTGCACCTCCTCGAGGATCCCCCCGCCGCGATCTTCACGTTAGGCGAGCTGGCGTGCGCGCGGCCCCCCGCCGTGGCGCTGGTCGGGTCCCGCCACGCGACCTCCTACGGGCGCCACGTGGCGCGCGACTTCGCCCGGGGGCTCGCGGCCCGTGGCATCTGCGTGGTCAGCGGCCTCGCGGCCGGGATCGATGCCGAAGCGCACGCCGGCGCCCTCGACGAGGGAGGGCCCACGATCGCCGTGCAGGGGACCGGGGTCGACGTCCCGTACCCGCGCGCGCATGCCGCGCTCCACGCCGCCATCGCCCAGCGGGGGCTCGTGCTATCCGAGCTCCCGCCGGGACGGACCGCGCACCCGGGGGCCTTCCCGCGCCGGAACCGCCTCATCGCCGCGCTGGCCGACGTGATCGTCGTCGTCGAGGCGGGGCCCAGGTCGGGAGCGCTGATCACCGCGCAGCTCGGGCGCGACCTCGAGCGCTACGTCGCCGCCGTCCCGGGGCCGATCGGCGTCGAGTCGTCGCTCGGCGCCAACACCCTCGTGCGCGACGGCGCGCACATCATCACCGCGTTCGACGACGTCCTCGCCCTTCTCGCCCTCACGCACCGTGGCCGCGAGGCGATGCGAGGGGGCGTTGCGGCCGACGGGGAAGGGACGCCCGCCCTCGCCCCCATCGCCCCGGCGAGCGGATCGCCCGAAGGGGAGGTGCTCGCCCTCCTGGCACACGGCCCCAGGTTCCCCGACGAGCTGCTCCAGGCGCTTGCCCTCTCCCCGCGCGCGGTGGGCGTCGCCCTGTCGACGCTCGCGCTGGACGGCACGGTCACCATCGATCCGTCGGGGCTCGTCAGGCGGAGCGATGGCGCGTTGAGCCGCCGCGCCACATGACGGCCGGGGGGCATGCCGGGCGGGGCGGCGTCACCTATCGCCATGCGTACGTCCACGTCCCCTTCTGTGCGCGCCGCTGCTCGTACTGCGACTTCGCCATCGCGGTGCGGCGGGTCACGCCGGTGGAGCCGTTCCTGCGGTCGCTGGCGGGCGAGCTCTCGATCCGCCTTGGTGCGACGGTCGCGGCGATTCCCCTCGCCACGCTCTACTTCGGCGGCGGCACCCCGTCGCGCCTGGGCGGCGAGGGGATCGCCCGCGCCATCGCGCTCGTCAGGCGCCATTTCACGCTGGCGCCCGACGCGGAGGTGACGGTCGAGGCCAACCCGGAGGACGTGGGGGAGGAGGCGGCGGCGCGTTGGGTGGAGGCGGGGGTGAACCGCGTCTCCCTCGGTGTGCAGAGCTTCCATCCCGAGGTGCTGGCATGGATGCACCGCACGCACGACGTCGCCGCGGTCCATCGGGCGGCACGCGTGCTGGCCGACGCGGGAATCCGGAACTGGTCGCTCGACCTCATCTATGCCCTCCCGCCCGAGGTCCCGCGCAATTGGCAGCACGACCTGGAGGAGGCGGTCGCCCTGCACCCCACGCACGTCTCGGCCTACGGCCTCACGGTGGAAGGGGGGACCCCGCTGGCCCGGTGGCGCTCGCGCGGCGAGGTGCACGACGCGGAGGAGGAGCGCTACGAGTCCGACTTCCTCATGGCGCATGAGCGGCTGGCGCAGGCGGGCTATCGTCACTACGAGGTTTCCAACTGGGCCCTTCCGGGGCGAGAATCGCGCCACAACTCCGCCTACTGGCGCGAGGTCCCGTACCTCGGCATCGGCCCGGGCGCCCACGGATTCGACGGCGAGGTGCGGCGGTGGAACGCGCGCGAATTCGTCGCCTGGCAGGAGCGCGTCGACCGTGGGGAAGATCCCGTGGGCGGGAGTGAGCGGCTCACCGCGCCGCAGCGTGAGCTCGAGCGACTGTACGTTGCCCTGCGGACGCTGCGGGGGGTGACGCTGGATCCGCGCGACGCGCCGGTGGTCGATCGCTGGATCGCCTCGGGGTGGGGGAGGCGTGAGGGGGGTCGCCTCGTGTTGACGCCGACCGGATGGCTTCGGCTCGATGCGCTGGTCACCGCCTTGACGGAGCACCGAAGTCGTTACTAGCTTTAGACTTATGGCGCTCCCTGAGCTATCGGAACGCGAGCGGCGCGTCCTCGAGGCCGTGATCCAGAGCTACGTCGAAACGGCGGAGCCTGCCGGATCACGCACCATCTCGAAGCGGTTTGGCCTGGGCGTTTCGCCGGCCACCATCCGCAACACGATGAGTGACCTCGAGGAGAAGGGGTATCTGTACCACCCGCACACGTCGGCCGGGCGGATTCCCACCGACATCGCGTATCGTCTCTACGTCGACTCGTTGATGCGAGCGCGCGCCATTCCGCGCGCGGAGGCGGAACGGATTTCGGAGCACCTCGCCACGGGCGGGGCGTCGGCCATCGAGGCGATCCTGCGCAAGGCGGCGCAGAGCCTTTCGATCGTCACGCAGGAATTGGGGGTCGCGCTCGGTCCGCGTCTCGACAACGCGGTGCTGCAGCGCCTGGAGCTGATCCGCGTGTCCAACGAGCGCCTCCTCCTGGTGCTCACGCTCCAGGGCGGGGCGGTCCGGACCATCTTCGTCGAGGTCGACAGCCAGATCGCCGAGAGTGCGGTGGCCGAGGTGATGCTGGTGCTGAACGAGCGCCTCGGCGGGCTGCCGTTGCGGACCATCCGCACGACGCTGGGCGAGCGGCTGCGCGATACCGGGGGGGCGTCGGGAGTGAGCGAGCTGCTGAACGTCTTCGTTCAGGAAGGGGAGACGCTGTTCGACCTGCCGACGACGGGCGAGGAGGAGGGGGTGGTGTTGGGGCAGGCGTCCGTGCTGGCCGACCAGCCCGAATTCGCGAGCGGGGACGGGATGCGGCGCCTCCTTGCGCTGACGGAGACGCGCGCGCACCTGGGGCAGTTGCTGCGGGGGCGCTCGACGTCGCCCGGGATCTCGATCACGATCGGGAACGAGCACGGGGATCCGCGCCTCGACAACTTCACCATCGTGACGGCGGAATACCGGGCCGGCGCGCTCAACGGCGTGATCGGGGTGATTGGCCCGACGCGCATGCCGTACGACAAGGTGATCGCACTGGTGCGGCACACGTCGCTCCTGGTCTCCGACATCCTTCACTAGCAGCACGAGGCCCATGGCCGATTTCTACACGACGCTCGGCGTCGCGCGCGGCGCGTCCGACGACGAGATCAAGCAGGCCTACCGGAAGCTGGCCACGAAGTGGCACCCGGACCGGAACAACGGGTCGAAGGAGGCCGAGGAGAAGTTCAAGGAGATCACGGAGGCGTACGACGTCCTGCGGGATCCGGAGAAGCGCGCGGCCTACGACCGGTATGGCGAGGCGGGTCTGCGGGGCGCGGGGGGGGGCGGCGGGTTCCACCACGTGGACCTGTCGGAGGCGCTGAACATCTTCATGCGGGACTTCGGCGGCTTCGCCGGGTTCGGCGACTTCTTCCAGCAGGGCGGGCGTTCGCGGAGCGGGCCCCGTGCCGGGCAGGACGTGAAGATCTCGGTCGAGCTGACGCTGGCCGAGGTGGCGTCGGGGGTGACGAAGACGTTCACCATCAAGCTCCTCGACGCCTGCGACAAGTGCGAGGGGACGGGGGCGGAACCGGGGACGAAGCCCCAGGTGTGCCACAGCTGCAACGGCTCTGGCGAGGTGCGGCGGGCGCAGCGTTCCTTCTTCGGGCAGTTTGTCTCGGTGGTGCCGTGCCCGACCTGCTCGGGCGAGGGGATCGTCGTCACCGCGCCGTGCAAGAAGTGCCGCGGCGAGGGGCGCGTGCGCGGGGAGCACACCATCCCGGTGCAGATCCCGGCGGGGGTCTCGTCGGGGCAGTACATGACGCTGCGCGGGGTCGGCAACGCCGGGCCGCGGGGCGGGGGACGGGGCGACATTCTCGTGGTGTTCGAGGTGGCGGACGACCCGCGCTTCGAGCGGGACGGGGAGGACCTCTACACCGAGGTGCTCGTCTCGTACCCGCAACTGGTCCTCGGGGCCGACGTGGACGTTCCCACGGTGACCGGGGCGATGTCGGTGCGCATCCCGGGCGGGACGCAGAGCGGCCAGGTGTTGCACCTGCGGGGGCGCGGGCTTCCGCGGGTGAACGCCTCGGGGGTGGGCGACCTGCACGTCCGGGTGCAGCTCTGGACCCCGGAGCAGGTGAGCCGCGAGGAGGAGGCGTTGCTCAAGCAGCTGGCGGCGGTGCAGGGGACGCCCCCCGAGCAGGGGCGCAACAAGGGCTTCTGGACCAAGATGAAGGAAGCGTTAGGCGCGTGACCTGGACTTCCCTTCGCGTGCACGCCGCCGGGCGTCGTGACGAGGCATCGGCGGCGCTCTTCGCGGCCGGGGCGCAAGGCGTGCTCGAGGACGGCGAGTCCCTGGTCACCCACTTCCCGCCGGAGACGGACGTGGCGGCGGTGATCCGCCAGGTGCAATCAGCCGTCCCCGGCGCCACCTGCGAGACCGCGCCCACCGAGGCGATCGACTGGTCGGTGCACTGGCGTGACAAGCTGCACGCCCACGCGCTCGGCCGCCTGACCATCGCCCCCACCTGGCTCGCCGACCAGTACGACCCGGCCGCCACCGTGGTGATCGACCCCGGGATGGCCTTCGGGACGGGCGACCACCCGACGACGCGCGGCGCGGTGCGCCTGATGCAGGAGGTCGTCCACCCCGGGCTGGTGGTGGCGGACCTCGGTGCCGGGAGCGCCGTCCTCTCCATCGCCGCCGCCAAGCTGGGCGCATCGCGCGTCTTCGCCATCGAGTACGACGCCGACGCGATTCCCAACGCCGAGGAGAACGTGCGACGCAACGGGGTCGACCCCGTCGTGCACGTCTTCGAGGGAGACGCCACCATCCTCCTCCCGCTGGTGGCGCCGGTGGACGTGATCGTCGCCAATATCATCTCGTCCGTCCTGGTGGACCTCCTCCCCGCGATGCACGCCGCCCTCCGCCCGGGCGGGCGGGCGGTGCTGGCCGGGATCCTGCTCGAGGAGCGCGCATCGATGCTCGAGGCGCTGGAAGCGGACGGATGGCGCGTGGAACGTGAAGACGTGGAGGACGTGTGGTGGAGCGTCACGATCGCGAGGGCCTAGCCGCCTTCTTCCTCCCCGACGAGCCGCTCGCGCCGGGCCTTTCCGCCTCGTTAGGCGAGGCCGTGCTGCACCACCTCAAGGTGCGGCGGCTGGGGATCGGCTCGCGGGTGGCCCTCCTCGACGGGCAGGGCCATCGGGCCGAGGGGACGCTCGTGCGGATCGCCAGGGCCTCGGCGACCGTCGAGGTCGAGCGCGTCGAGCTCCACCCCCAACTCCCCCCGGTCCACCTCCTCGTCCCGATCGCCGATCGCGACCGCATGCTCTGGCTCGCCGAGAAGTGCGCCGAACTGGGCGCCACCAGCTGGCGCCCCGTCCTCTACCGCCGCTCGCGCAGCGTGAAGCCCCGCGGCGAGGGGCCGACGTTCGCCGGCAAGCTCCGCGCCCGCATGGCGTCCGCCCTGGAGCAGAGCGGCGGGGCGTGGCTTCCGGCGATGTATCCCGAAGCTGCGCTGGCCCGGGCGATCGGCGCCCTCGCCGACGGCGCGCGCCTGCTGCTCGACGGGCGGGGGAGCGCAATCATGGGGCAGCGCATCAGCGCGCCGCTCACGATCGCGATCGGTCCGGAGGGGGGGCTGGAGGAGGAGGAGGTGCAGGAATTCGAGCGCGCGGGATTCACCCGCGTCGCATTGGCAGGGCACACCCTGCGCTTCGAGACGGCCGCCATCGCCGGCCTGGCCATTGCCCGGAGCGCGATCGCAACCGCAACCGCAACCGCTGAGGATGCCCATGGCAACTGACTGCCTGTTCTGCCGAATCGCGAGCGGCGAGATTCCCGCGGCGCGCGTGGCCGAGAACGCCCACTGCATCGCGTTCCGCGACATCAGTCCGCAGGCGCCCATGCACCTCCTCGTGATCCCGCGCGAGCACGTCGCCTCGCTGGACCAGGTGACGTCGGCGTCGGTGGCGGGCGAGCTCCTCATGCTGGCGGCCCAGGTGGCCCGGCAGGAGGGGATGGCCGGGTCGGGGTACCGTGTGGTGCTGAACACCAACGCTGACGGCGGGCAAACGGTGTATCATCTTCATGCGCACGTCCTCGGCGGCCGGGCCATGCACTGGCCGCCAGGGTAACCGACGGCGACCCGTCGCCCCCCTCCTCCGATGCTGTTGCCATGTCCTCGCTCGTCGACCGTGTCCAATCCGAACTGAACGTCGCCCGCAAGGCGCAGGAGAAGGCGGCGCGCCTCCTGCTCGGCACGCTCCTCTCGGACTTCCGCAATCGCGAGCTCGAACTGCGGCGCGCCCTCACCGACGAGGACGCGATCGAGGTGGTGCGCCGCGGCATCAAGCGGCGGCGCGAGTCGATCGAGATGTTCACGGCCGGGGGGCGCGGCGACCTCGCGGCGAAGGAAGCGGGCGAGGTGGGGCTGCTGGAGCGTTATCTTCCGGCCAGGGTCGATCCCGAGGAGATCCGTGCCGCGGTCCGGCGCGCGATCGCCGCGGGGGCGACCAGTGTCGGCGCCGTCATGGGGCAGGTCATGCCCGCGTTCAAGGGGCGTGCCGAGGGCGGCGAGATCAGCGCGATCGCGCGCGAGGAGCTGGCCGCTCGCGGATGACGGGCGAGCGCCGGCCCGTCGCCGCGCGCCCCCTGCCGCGCGCGGACGCCGACCGCGTGCCCCGATCCGAGTCCCGCACCTGCCGATGAACGCGCACGCCCTCTCCGTCCTCCAGTTCGACAAGGTCCTCGACGTCGTGGCCGGTTACGCGTCGTCGTCGTTAGGCGGCGCGCGCGTGCGGGCGCTGTCGCCCGCGACGGCGCTCGACGCGGCCGAGCGCGAGCTGGGGCGGGTGGCGGCCATGCGGTCGCTGGTGGCGAGCGACGAGGGGTGGTCGCCGGCCCCGATTCCCGACGTCGACCGTGCGCTGGCGCGGTTGCGCATCGAGGGGACCCGGCTCGACGGGCGCGAGCTCCGGCAGGTCGGCGTCCTGCTGCGATCGTCGCGGATGACGGCCGACGCCCTTCGCAGCGCCCGGCAGCCGGCGGTGGCGCTCTCGGTCCTGGCCCCGCTGCGCGAGCGGCTGCACGCGAACCGGAAGGAGGAGGAGGAGATCGACCGGGCGATCGACGACGACGGGCGGGTACGCGACGATGCATCGCCGACCCTGCGCCGCGTGCGGCGCGAGTTGCGCGGGGCCCAGGGCGAGCTGGTCGCGCTCCTGGAGCGCATCATGTCGCGGCTCGAGCCGCACCTGCAGGTGCCGGATGGGTCGGTGACGGTGCGGAACGGGCGCTTCGTGATCCCCGTGCGACGCGAGGGGCGCGGAGCGGTCGGAGGGATCGTCCACGACGCCTCGGGGACGGGAGCCACGCTCTTCGTCGAACCGCCGGCGGCGATCGAGGCGTGCAATCGCATCCGCGAACTGGAGGCGGAGGAGGTGCGCGAGGTGGACCGGATCCTCCTCGCCCTCGCCGACACCGTGCGTCCCGAGCAGCCGCTGCTGCGCGAGGCGCTCGAGGCGCTCGTGGTGCTGGATGCGCTGTACGCACGCGCGCGTTATGCCATCGCGTCCGCGTGCGGACAGGTGCGCCTGCGCGAGGCCGGGAGCGGCTTCCGCATCCTCGATGGCCGTCACCCGCTCCTGCTCGCGCAGGGGATCGGCGTAGTCCCGTTTTCGCTGGCCATGGAGCCCGGCGAGCGGACGCTGCTCATCTCCGGCCCCAACACGGGGGGCAAGACGGTTCTCCTCAAGGCGCTCGGGCTCCTGTCGCTGATGCTCCAGTCCGGGATTCCCGCGCCGGTGGGCGACGAGAGCGAGGTGGCGGTCTACGACGACGTCTTTGCGGACATCGGCGACGAGCAGTCCATCGAGGCCTCACTCTCCACGTTCAGTGCCCACGTGCGCAACCTCGGCGAGATCCTCCGCTCGGCGACGGCGCGATCGCTCGTGCTGACCGACGAGCTCGGATCGGGGACCGACCCGCTGGAGGGGGCCGCGTTAGGCGGGGCGATCCTCGAGGAGTTGACGCGGCGCGAGGCGATGACGGTGGCCACGACGCACCTCGGCGCGCTCAAGGAGCTGGCGACCGAGGTGCCCGGGGTGGTGAATGCCTCCCTGCAATTCGACGCCGTCGCCCTGGCCCCCACGTACCACCTCGTCAAGGGAATCCCGGGCCGCTCCTACGGGCTGAGCATCGCCCGGCGCCTCGCCCTCCCCGACCAGGTGCTGCAGCGTGCCGAGGAGCGCATCCCCACGGTGGAGCGCGACGTGAACGCGCTCCTGCAGTCGCTCGAGGCGCGCGACAAGGCACTGGCCGATCGCGAGCGCGAGGTGTCGGCGGCCCGGGCGCAGCTGCAGGAGCGCGCCCATCGCATGGCCGAGCGGGAGAAGGCGGTGCGGGAGCGTGAACGCACGGTCGAGCGCGAGTCGCGCAAGGAGGCCCGCAAGTACCTCCTCGAGGCACGCAGCACGATCGAGAAGACGATCAAGGAGCTCAAGCGCCGCGAGGGCGAGGCGCTCGACGAGGTGGCGAAGGCGGCGCGGCAGCAGGTGGAGCAGCTGGCGTCGCGCCAGGGGGAGCGGATCGACCAGCTGGACCGCGAGGCGGCCAACCAGCGCCGCCAGGTGCCGCGCCCGCGCGACGAGGCGCCGCTGGGGGCGGGCGAGTACGTGCAGGTCCTCCCGCTCGACGGCAAGGTGGCGCGCGTGCTCGAGGTGCGTCCGGACGACGTCCTCATCGCGTTAGGCTCGATGAAGCTGGCCTACCCGCGCGACCAACTGTGCCGCGCGACCGCGGACCAGCGCCCGTCGGTGGCGGCCGTCGCCTATACCGGCGACCTTCCCGAGGAGCGCGTCCCGACCGAGATCGACCTGCGCGGACAGCGGATGTTCGACATCGACGACGTGCTGATGAGCGCGCTCGATGCCGCCATCCGGGCCGACCTGCGCTCGCTGCGCATCATCCACGGGAAGGGGACGGGGGCGCTGCGCGACCGCGTGGCCGAGATGCTCCGCAAGGACACCCGGGTCAGGAGCTTCCGCCTGGGGCTCTGGAACGAGGGGGGATCGGGCGTGACGATCGCCGAGCTGTGATTCCGGACGACGAGGTCGAGCGCGTTCGTGAGGCGGCGGACATCGTCGCCATCATCGGCGAGTACGTCCCGCTCAAGGGGCGCGGGGGGAACTACCGCGGTCCCTGCCCGTTCCACCAGGGCGTGAACCGGAACTTCTCCGTCACCACCACCAAGGGGAAGTTCTATCACTGCTTCGTGTGCAAGGAGTCGGGCGACGTCTTCTCCTTCCTGCAGAAGCGGCTCGGGGTGGACTGGCCGACGGCGGTGCGGATGGTGGCGGAGAAGAGCGGGATCGAGCTGCACGAGGTCACGTCGCGGCGCGCCGGACCGGACCCGCGGGAACCGCTGTGGGAGGCGAATGCGGCGGCGCAGCAGTACTTCCAGCGCATCCTGTGGGAGGACGAGCTGGGGGCGGCGGCACGGGAGTACCTGGCATCGCGCGACATCGCACGCACGGTGGCCGAACGGTTCGGGCTCGGCTTCGCGCCGCGCGAGATCGGGCTGATGCGTGCGTACCTCAACGCGATCGGCATCGACGATGCGCGTCAGCTCGAGGCGGGGCTCCTCGTGAAGCGCGACGAGACCGAGGAGCCGCGCCCGCGCTTCCGCGCCCGCCTCGTCTTCCCCATCCACGACGTGGCGGGGCACATCGCGGGCTTCGGCGGGCGCCTGATCGCACCGGGCGAGCCGAAGTACCTCAACAGCGCCGAGTCGCCCATCTACTCCAAGGGGCGGCTGCTGTACCACCTGCACCAGGCCCGCAACCCCATCCGGCGCGCCGACCGCGTGATCGTGGTCGAGGGGTACGTCGACGTGGTGCGGCTGGTGTCGGCCGGGATCGAGACGGTCGTTGCGCCGTTAGGCACGGCGCTCACCGCCGACCAGGCGCAGCTGCTGGTGCGCTACTCCAGGAACGTCTACCTGCTCTACGACTCGGACCAGGCCGGGCTCAAGGCCACCTTCCGGGCCGGCGACGAGCTCCTGGCGGAGGGGGCCACGGTGCGCGTCGTCACCCTGCCCGACGGGGACGACCCCGACACCTTCGTGCGCGAGCGGGGGGGCGAGGCGCTCGAACGGCAGCTCCGCGACGGCATCGACGTCTTCGAGCGCAAGGTGCAGCTGCTGGAGCGTGGCGGGTGGTTCACCGACCTCGCCAAGCGGCGCACCGCCGTCGACCGGCTCCTCCCGACCATCCGCGTCACCCGCGATCCCGTGATGAAGGAGATCTACCTGGCGCGGGCGAGCCAGGCGTCGCAGGTGCCGCGGGAGGTGCTGCTGCGCGAGGCGGAGGACGGCGGGGCGCGTTCGGGCGGCGTTAGGCACGGCCCCGGGGGCGCGCCCCCCGGTGGCGGGCAGGGCGGGGCGGGGCGCGCGGCGTTTCGCGAGCGCGAGGGGCCCCCGCCGCGGGAGCCGGGTGAGCCCTGGGGGGGCGACTGGGGCGGGCCGTCGCCGCGAGGCGCGGGCGGCAGCGCGCGCGCCGACCACCCGGCTGCCCGCCCCCGCGCCATCCGGTCGCCGGTCGTCGCGGTCATGGCCGAGCGGTACCTCGTCACGGCCATGCTGCGCTCGGCGGCGGCGCTGGAACGCATCCTGGAACGGGTCGGCGCGGAGTCGTTCCGGGAGCCACGCCTGCGCGAGCTCTTCGAGGCATTGCGCGATGTCGGTTCGGTGGAGCAGGTTGACCAGGTGGCGGAGCGCCTCTCGCCTCCGGCCGTCGCCCTGCTCGACGAACTGCTGGGCGAGTCCGATGCGATCCTCGACGTGGCGCGCACGGTGGATGATTCCCTGGCGCGCCTCGAGGAACGCCGGCTCCAGGACCGCAATCGCGAGATCGACCGGCAGATGGGGCTGGCCAGCGACGAGGAGAAGACGGCGCTGATGCTGGAGAAGAAGGAGAACGCGCGCCAGATCCAGGAGCTGGCCGCGCTGCGAACGAACACCTAGCCAATTGCCGCAACCAGGAGGAGACGTGCACGCGGAGCTGGAAGCCCTGTTGCAGCTGCAAGCCGAGGATGACGTGGTGGATGCGCTCGTGGCGCGCCTCGAGGGCGTCACCCCACGCCTGGCCGCCCTCGATGCCGAGCGCGCCAAGGCCGCCCGCCAGCTCGAGCAGGCCCTCGGCCAGCTGCAAGCCGCCGAGCGCAAGCAGCGCGAACTGGCGCAGCTGGTCGCCGAGCACCGCCAGCGCCAGGAGCGCAACGTGGCGCAGCTCGACCTGGTCAAGCGGATGAAGGAGGCCACCGCCGCCATGGCGCAGGTGGAGGCCGGCAAGAAGCTGCTCCTCGAGGGCGAGAACGACCTCCGCGAGCTGGGGCACCGCGTCGACGCGATCCGGCAGGCGACCGAGGCGCATCGCGAGGCGCTGGCCGACTTCGACGCCACGCAGGGCGCGAAGCGCTCCGCGATCGAGGCCGAGCGCGGGGCGCTCGAGGCCGAACTGGCGGCGGCCCGCGGCAAGCGCGAGTCGGTGGCGCAGGGCGTCCCCCCGGCCATGCGCACGATGTACGACCGGATCCGCTCGCGGCGCCACACCCAGGTCGTCTTCCCCGTCCACGGCGGGGCCTGCGGCTCGTGCGACACGGCCGTCCCCGTGCAGCGCCGCAACCAGATGCACGCGAGGGGGACGCTCGAGTCCTGCGAGGGGTGCGGGATGCTGCTCTACGCAACGGAATGATGCGGGGACCGACGTCCCCCGAGGGTAGCGTGCGGCGATGACCGTCTCGACGTCGCGCCCACGCCTGGCGCCTCGCTGGCACCTGGCCACACCCCTCGATGACGCGCTCGTCGCGGCGCTCGCCGAGGCGCTCAAGCTCCCCCCCCTCGTGTGCGGGCTCCTGGCGGGGCGCGGCCATGCCGACCCCGAGGACGCGAAGCGCTTCCTGCGCCCGCGCCTCGAGCAGCTGCATTCGCCGGCGCTGATGCTGGGCATGGATCGCGCCGTCGAACGGCTGGTCGCGGCCATCCGCTCGGGCGAGACGATCCTCGTGCACGGCGACTACGACGTGGATGGCATCTGCTCCACCACCATCATGGTACGCATCCTCCGGCACCTCGGTGGGAAGGCCGTGCCGTTCCTCCCGCACCGGATCAGCGACGGCTACGACCTCGGCGAGGCGGGGGTGCAGGCTGCCGCCAACGCGGGGGCGCGTGTCGTCCTCACGTGCGACTGCGGGACCAGTGCGCACGACGCCATCGCGCGCCTCACCGCACTCGGCATCGACGTCATCGTCTCCGACCACCATCTCCCCAGCCGCCCGGTTCCCGAGTGCGTCGCGGTGCTGAATCCGCGGCAGCCGGGGTGCGGCTATCCCGACAAGGATCTCTGCGCGGCCGGCGTCGCGTTCAAGCTGTCGACCGCCCTCCTGCAGGCGCTGGGTGGGGGGGAGCACGTCGCGTTGCAGCTGCTGGACCTGGTGGCCCTCGCCACCATTGCCGACGTGGCACCGCTGCGCGGGGAGAACCGCATCCTGGTCCGCTTCGGGCTCAAGCTCATGGCCGAGTCGCGGCACGTGGGGCTGCGCGCCCTCATGGACGCGGCAGGGCTCGATCCCTCGGCGCTCACCGCCGGGCGCATCGGCTTCATCCTGGCCCCGCGCCTCAACGCCGCGGGACGGGTCGGGCATGCCATGCGCGGCGTGGATCTCCTGCTCACGAGCGATGCGGGCCAGGCCAATCGCATCGCCCGCGAGCTGGAGGAGCTGAACCGCGCGCGGCAGGAGCTCGATCGCGCCACGCTTTCCGCGGCGCGGACCCTGGCCGACCGGCTCGACCTCGACGAGACGTGGGGCGTGGTGCTCGGCGCCGAGGGGTGGCACCCCGGCGTGATCGGGATCGTCGCGTCGCGACTGGTCGAGGAGCTGGCGCGCCCTGTCCTCCTGGTGGCATTCGAGGGAGGGGTGGGGAAGGGTTCGGGACGGTCGATCAGTGCCTTCGACCTGCACGCCGGGTTGAGCGCCTGCAAGGACCTGCTCGTGCGCTATGGCGGCCACCGGGCCGCGGCGGGGATCACCATCCGGGCGGAGCAGATGGATGCCTTCCGCGAGCGGTTCAATGCGGTGGCGCGCGAGCGGCTCACCGCCGACGACCTGGTCCCGCGGGTGCGCGTGGACGTCGAGCTGTCGCTGGACGAGGTGACCCCCGAGCTGGAGGGGCTGCTGCGCCACTTCGAGCCGTTCGGCGTGGGGAACCCGGCGCCGGTGCTGGCGTCGCGCGGCGTGCGCCTGGCGGCGGCGCCGCGGGGGGTGGGGCAGGGCGGGCTCAAGTTGCAGCTGGCGAAGGCGGGCGGGACGCTCGAGGCGATCGGGTGGGGGATGGGGGACCTGGCACGCACGCTCTCGCCCGCCGCCCCGGTCGACCTGGCGTATCGCCTCGAGCGCGACACGTACGGCGGGGCGTCGCGCCTGGTGGCGCGCCTGGCCGACGTGCGCGCCTGACGACGCACCCGTGCGCATCATTGCCGGCCGGTGGCGCGGACGCACCATCAAGGCGCCGCGGGATGCGCGGGTCCGCCCCACGGGGGACCGCGCGCGCGAGGCGTGGATGAGCATCCTGCACCCGGCGATCCCCGGGGCCCGTGTCGTGGACCTGTTCGCCGGTTCGGGGGCCCTCGGTCTCGAGGCGCTGTCGCGCGGCGCCGCGTCGTGCGACTTCGTGGAGCTCGCCGCGCCCTCGCTGCGGGCCATCCGGGAGAACGTGGAGGCGCTGGGCGCCACGCCGCTCGTCACGCTGCACCGCGGCGACGCGCTGCGCTTCGTCCACAAGCTCCCGGCCGGGGCATACGACATCGCCTTCGCCGACCCCCCGTACAACCTGGGGCTCGCCCCGCGACTGGCCGAGGCATGGCGGGAGCTCCCGTTCGCGAACGTCCTCGGTGTCGAGCACGACGTGCACGAGGCGATGCCGCCGGGGGGCGACACGCGCACCTACGGCGGGACCGCAGTCACCCTCTATCGCCGCGCGCCCGTCCAGGACGATGGCGGCGAGGTCGGCGGGGGTTAGAATTCCCCGGCGAGATCGCCCTCCCAACCCCCTGCGCATGCCTCGCGTCGCCATCTACGCCGGCTCGTTCGACCCCCTCACCCGCGGGCACGAGGACCTGATTCGCCGCAGCCTCGGCTACGTCGACCGCCTCATCGTCGCCATCGCGGTCAACGTGTCCAAGCAACCGTTGTTCACCTTCGAGGAGCGCGCCGAGTTCATCCGGGCGGCCGTGGGGCACGATGGGCGCATCGAGGTGCACCAGTTCCAGGGACTCCTCGTCGACTTCGCGCGCCAGATGGGAGCGCGCCTCTTCATTCGCGGGCTTCGCGCCGTGAGCGACTTCGAGTACGAGTACCAGATGGCGCTCATGAACCGGCACCTCTCGCCGGAGCAGGAGACGGTGTTCATGGTCCCGTCGCTCGACACGACGTACATCAGCGCGTCGCTCGTGCGCGAGGTGGCGCGCTTCGGGGGGAACCTGGAGGGGCTCGTGCACCCCACGGTGGCCGAGGCGCTTCGCCGGAAGTTCGCCCAGCGTTAGGCATGGGCCGGGAGGAGTGGTTCGTCACCGCGCTGCGCCGCCGGGCGGCGGCGGGTCGGGCGCGCATCGCCTTTCCCGAGTCGGGCGATCCGCGGGTGTTGGCGGCGGCGGCGGCGCTGCGCGAGACGGGGATCGTCGAGCCCGTGCTGGTGCTGGACCCCGCCGCCGACCGCGGCGCCGTCGCTCGCCTGGGGGTCGAGGCCGTCGACCCGGCGACCGATCCCCGTCGGACGCTCACGGCCGATGCGCTGGCCGAGCGGCTGCGCGGGAAGGGCGTCCCGAGGGAGGAGATCGAGCGACTCGCCACGACGCCGCTTCACTTCGCCATGGGGCTCGTCAGGCAGGAGGCGGTCGATGGGTGCGTGGCCGGATGCGTCCTCACCACGGCCGAGGTCCTGCGCGCGGCGCTCCGGCTGGTGGGGACGGCCGAGGGGCAGCGTACCGTCTCGAGCGCCTTCTACATGGACGTCGCCCCGTTTCGCGGCGGCAACCGCGAGGTGCTGACCTTCACCGACTGCGCGGTGGTCCCGGCGCCGACCGCCGAGCAGCTGGCCGATATCGCGATCGCCGCCGCCCGCGACCGCGCGCGGATCGTCGGCGACGAGCCGGTGGTGGCGTTCCTGTCGTTCAGCACCCGGGGGAGCGCGGCGTCGGAGTCGGTGGATCGGGTGCGCGCCGCGCTGGCCCTGGTGCGAGAGCGGGCCCCCACGCTCACGGTGGATGGGGAGCTGCAGGGCGACGCCGCCCTCATGGCCGAGGTCGCCGCGCGCAAGGCGCCCGGGAGTGAGGTCGCGGGACGGGCCAACGTCCTCGTCTTCCCGTCACTCGACGCCGGCAACATCGCGTACAAGCTCGTCGAGCGGCTGGCGGGGGCGGCGGCGATCGGGCCGATCCTGCAGGGGCTGGCGCGCCCCTGCAACGACCTGTCGCGAGGCGCGTCGGTCGACGACATTATCAACGTTGCTGCGGTCACCGCATTGCAGGCGCGGCGTCCCGAGGCCGGCCGCGGCGGACTTCCTGGAGATCTCGCATGAGCTTCGCAATCAAGAAGCAGGGTGACGTGTGCATCGTGGATGTGGAAGGGCAGTTGATCGTCGGCAACCGGCAGGAACTGAAGCAGAAGGTGCTCGACGAGCTCGAGCGCGGTGAGCGCAAGTTCCTGGTGGATTTCAGCCAGACCGGCTACATCGACAGCTCGGGACTCGGTGTCCTCGTCTCCCTCTCCAAGAAGATCCGCGAGGCGGGAGGCGAGTTGCGCCTGGCGAGCCTCAACGAGGACCTCAAGACCCTGTTCGAGCTCACCAAGCTCGACACGCTCTTCCATATCGCCGGCAGTCGCGACGAGGCGCTCGGCAACCTCTGACCAGCCGGCGCCGGAGCTTCCCGGCGCCTCTCCCTCCGTTGCCGGGGGTCATCGGCGTGACCTCGGCCCCGCGACGCGCGTTTTCCCAGTGATGAGCGAGCTCGACGATTACGCGGCCCTCGACGACGTCCTCGTCGGGGCCGGCCTCCCCCTCGACGTGCGGATCCCTTCCGACCTGCGATACATCGAGCAGGTCGTGGGGGTAGTGGCGCGTGGGTGCGCGGAACTCGCCTTCCCGCCACGCGCGTACAACCTGCAGGTCCCGGTCGCCCTCACCGAGGCGATCGCCAACGCGATCCTCTATGGCAATCGCGAGGACGCCACCAAGGGGGTACGGGTCCGCGCCGCGGTGAGCGAGCGCGCCCTGGTGATGGAAGTCTCCGACGAGGGGAGTGGTTTCGACTTCGCGACCTGCTTCCACGACCCCACCGACCCGGAGCAGCTGGAGAGCGAAGCGGGGCGCGGGCTCTTCCTGATGACGCGCCTCATGGATCGCGTGGAGTGCTTCACCGATGGCGGCCAGGTCGTGCGCCTCACGCTGCACCGCCCGTGAAGGAACTCGTCCCGATCCTGGAGCGATTCCGGGATGTGACCGGCGTGAACGCCGTCGTCTGGACCCAGGTGGGTGAGGGCACGCCCATCGTCGCCGAGGTGGGCGACTGGCACGACGCCGTGCCGCGCGTGCTCGAGCTCCTCGTCCCGGGAGGGCCGCCGGCAGAGATCGAGACCGATGAGGGGATCCTCCTCGCCGGGGCGGTCCCCGGTCCGCGGCGCGCATGGGTGACGGTGGGGCCGTGCACGGGGCAGCGCACCGAACCGGCCGCGTGCCTCGAGTTCCTGCTGCCCATCGTTGGGCATTTCTTCCAATCGGCGCTGGAGGTCGAGCACGCGGCCTACGAGCTGGCCGAGCGATACGAGGAGATCAACCTCCTCTACACGACCAGCGAGATCCTGGGGCGCACGGTCTCGCTGGAGGAGGCGGCCTCGCGCATCCTGACCGAGATCTGCGAGACGGTCGGGGCGCGCCGCGCCGCCATCCTCGTGCACGACCGCGTCACCGACACCCTGCAGGTGGTGACTGCCCTCGGCTTCGAGGCCGGCGACGCCCCTCCGGTCGGGATCCACGACCCGACCAGCGTCTCGGCCCGCGTCTTCCGCGAGCAGCGTGCCCTCCTCCTCGAGGACGGCGACTCGCCGTGCGCGGCCGAGTCGCTCTACTGCCGCGGGGCGTTCCTCTCGGTCCCCATCCTCTGGACGAACCCCAATCCTCACGGGGCCATCCCCCTCGGGGTGGTGAACCTCGCCGAGCGCCGGAGCGGCGAGCCGTTCAGCGCCGGCGACGAGAAGCTCGTCACCGCCATCGCCACGCAGATCGGGACGGCGATCCAGAATGCGCGCCTGGTGCGGTCGTCGCTGGCCCAGCAGCGCCTGCAGCAGGAGATGCAGCTGGCGCACGACCTGCAAATGAAGCTCCTCCCCGACACCGCGCTCTTCGCGCCCGAGGCACAGGTGTCGGCACGCGTCGTCCCCGCCGACAGCGTCGGCGGCGATTTCTACCACCTCTTCCGCCTCGGGGGCGGGCGCACGGGGGTGATGATCGGCGACGTCTCGAGCCATGGCTACCGCGCCGCCCTCATCATGGCGCTCGTCATGAGCGCCTCGTCGATCCACGCCCAGACGACCGTCGACCCCGCCGAGATGCTCAACGCGCTGCTGGCCACGCTTCGCGAGGAGCTGGAGAGCACGGAAATGTTCATCTCCGTGTTCTACGCCGTGATCGATCCCGCGCGCGGGACGCTGCGGTACGCCAACGCCGGGCACCCGCACGCCTTCGTCGTCGCCGGCGACGGGACCGTGGAGCGCCTGGCCGCCCTCGATCCCCCGTTAGGCATGAGCGCCCAGCACCCGTCGGCGCTCGAGCGCCCCTGGCAGCGAGCGCAGGACCTGCTCCTCCTCTTCACCGACGGGATTTCCGATGCGCGCAACCGCCTGGACGCGCGCCTTGGCGAGCGGAAGGTGCTGGACGTCGTGCGCGCCGCCCGGCGCGAGCGCCCGGCGCTCGTCGTGGAGCGTGTCTTCGCCACGCTGCAGGCGCACACGGGCGACACGATCCGGCGCGACGACCTCACGCTCCTCATCGCGCGCAGCTAGCGCGCCACCAGCGCGCCGCCATGCACGGTCGCCGCCCCTCGCCGCTCCCCCCGCCGCGCAAGCGGTTGGGGCAGCACTTCCTCACCGACCGGCGCACCCTGGAGCGCATCGCCGACGCCGTCGATCCGCAGCCGGGGGAGACGATCATCGAGATCGGTCCCGGACGCGGCGCACTCACCGACCTCCTCGTCGACCGGGCCGAGCGGCTGGTGGCCATCGAGGTCGACACGCTGCTCGTCCCCGTGCTGCGAGCGCGATACGCGGCCAGTCCACACGTGCGCATCGTCGAGGGGGACGTCCTCGACCTGTCGCTCCCCGCGCTGGCGGAGGGAGCATGGGCGCTGGTGGGGAACGTCCCGTACTACATCACCACGCCGATCATCTTCCAGGCGCTTCGCTCCCCGCGTCCGTCGCGCATGGTCTTCCTCGTGCAGCGGGAAGTGGCGGAGCGCGTGGCCGCCCCGCCGGGGAGCGATGCCTACGGGGCGCTGTCGGCCAACGTCCAGGCGCTCGCCCGCGCGGAGCTCGTCGCCCGCGTCCCGGCCGGGGCCTTCCATCCGCGCCCCAAGGTGGATTCCGCGATCCTGCGCCTGACCCCGCGCCCCGACCCGGTCGTCACCCCCGAGGAGGAAGCGCCGTTCTCCCGCCTGGTGCAAGGGGCCTTCGGGCAGCGGCGCAAGCAGATGCGCCGCGTGGTACGCGCCCTGTACGACCTGGGGGGCGAAGGTGCGGAGGCGCTCCTCGGCGCCTGCGGGATCGAGGCGACGGCGCGCCCCGAGACGCTGGGGCCCGAGGCGTTCGCGCGGCTCCTGCGAGCCGCCGGCGCGCTCCCGCGTTAGGCGCGGCCCGTCGTCGGCGCCGTTGGTCGTCAGCGCGGTCCGTCGTCGGCGCGGTTGGTCGTCAGCGCGGTCCGTCGTCGGCGCCGTCAGTCGTCGGCGCCGTTGCGCTCGCGGTTGGCCAGCGCGTAGCTCAGCCCCTCGAGCTCCATCGCGAGGTTGACGTTGCGCACCGTCACCTCGCTGGGGAGATGCAGCTGGACGGGGGCGAAGTTGAGGAAGGCCTTGACCCCGGCGGCGACGAGGCGATCCGCGACCCCTTGGGCCTGTTCGCCGGGGACCGTGAGCACCGCGATGTCCGGGGGCGCCTGCACGAGGTCGCCTTCCACCTGGCGGATATCGCGCACGACGAGTCCGTCCCATGTGCTCCCGATCTTGCGCGCGTCCGCGTCGTACATCCCCACGATCTCGAAGCCGCGCTGCCGGAAGCCGTGATGCTGCACCAGTGCCGTTCCGATCTTTCCCGCGCCGATGATGATGACGCGCCAGGCGCGACCCAGGCCGAGGATGTCGCGAAGGGCGGCGGTGAGCTCCTGTGCCGGATAGCCGAGGCCGCGCTTGCCGAAGGAGCCGAAGAAGGACAGGTCCTTGCGCACCTGGGCGGAGGTGGTGCCACCCCGGCGGGCCAAGTCGTCGGACGAGATGGTCCGGATGCCGCGGGCGACCGAATCCTCGAGGAACCGGAGGTAGATGGAGAGGCGGCGGACCGTGCTGTCGGCGATGCGCTTCACGTGAACGTTCTGCGGGCTTGTGAATTCATTCACAAGCTACACGCGTTCAGGAAACCAGACTAGACGGGACGCGGCGACTTACTTTGTCCGCATGATCGTCCACGACGACTCGGCCAGCCGCGCGACCGGCACCGGTGCGACCGGCACCGGTGCGACCGGCACCGGTGCGACCGACAGCTGCGCCACGGCCAGCCGCGAGGCGCGCGGGTGAGGGGGGTCTCAGCCGTCACCCCCGATTCGCTCCTCCTTCTGCGCGCGCGAGAGGCGCTGGCAGGGGGCGCTCTCGATGCGGTGGCGCTCATGGAGCGTGTCTGTGCCCTCCCCAGCGCCCCGCCCCTGGTGGCGGAGCGTCTCGCGGAGGCGCTGTTCGGCCGCCATGCCGACTTCGCCCGTGATGCCGCGGGGCGATGGTCCCTGGTCAATTGCCAGGGGGATGCGACCAGCGTTGCGGCCGACGGCCTGGGGGCGGCACGTCCCGCGATGCTCTCCCCGCGGGCGCCTGGCCGCGCCCCCGCCGCGTCCGGACGCGCGCGCACGGTGCGCGAGCGCCGCGAGGAAGGGGCGGCCACGCGCGATGGGGACGACGTGGCCCTTGGCGCCCTGCGCTTCGCCGTCGTGGACGTTGAGACGACGGGGACGTCGCCCTCGCTGAGCGACCGGGTGACCGAGATCGCCATCGTGCACGTCGACCGGGGCGAGGTGACCGAGTGCTACGAGACGCTCGTGAATCCCGGGCGCCCGATCCCCCCGGCGATCGTCGCGCTCACGCAGATCACGCAGGAGATGGTGCGTTCCGCCCCGCCCTTTCCGCAGGTGGCGGGCGAGGTGGTGGGGCGGCTGCGCGAGCGCGTCTTCGTGGCGCACAACGCGCCCTTCGACTGGCGATTCGTGTCGCACGAGGTCCAACGCGCGGCCGGGGTGGTGTTGCGCGGCGAGGCGCTGTGCACCGTGCGCCTGTCGCGCGTGCTGTTGCCGCACCTCCCGCGTCGTTCGCTGGACGCGGTCACCCGTCACTTCGGGATCGACATCGGGGCGCGACACCGGGCCGCCGGCGATGCGCTGGCGACGGCCCAGGTCCTGGTGCGGCTGCTGCAGCTGGCGGAAGAGCGCGGGGCCACCACCTGGCAGGGGCTCCTGGCCCTGCTGCAGGCGGGGCGCTCGCGGGCCGCCCGGCGCCGCTCGGCCCTCCCGCGCGGCGTCGACGTCGATCCCACGACCTGAGCCTTTCGTCATGTCCGCGATTGCCGCATCCGTGCGCACCACCACGTTAGGCAGGTTCCGCATCCATGCCATCCAGGCCGGTGGGCAGAAGCTGGACGGCGGGGCCATGTTCGGCGTGGTCCCCAAGCCGCTCTGGGAGCGGCGGATCGCCGCCGACCAGCGCAACCGCATCCAGCTGGGGATGCGCTGCCTGCTGGTGGAGCACGATGACGGGCTGGTCCTCGTGGACACCGGGGTGGGGAACAAGGAGGGGGAGAAGTTCCGCGACATCTACGGGATCGAGAACGCGGGGCGTGACGGGCGGACCTGGCTCGAGGATGGGCTGGCGTCGCTCGGGTTCGCGCCGGGCGACGTGCGCGTGGTGATCAATACCCACTTCCACTTCGACCACGCAGGGGGGAACACCTGGGTGGATGGCGCGGGGGCGGTGCGTCCCGCCTTTCCGCGGGCGCGCTACGTGGTGCAGCGCGGCGAGCATCACTATGCGACCCACACCAACGAGCGCACCTCCGCGTCGTACTTCGCGCACAACTGGGAGCCCCTGCTGGCGGCGGGGCAGCTCGACTTCCTCGAGGGCGACGGGGAGGTGGTGCCGGGGATCTCGGTGGTGTCGAGCCCGGGGCACGTCCCCTATCACCAGAGTGTCCTGATCGCGGGCGGGGCGGGGGGCGTCGCCTGCTTCCTGGGCGACGTCTGCCCCACGGTGTCTCACCTCCCGCTCCCCTGGATCATGGGGTACGACGTGGAACCCCTGGTGACGCTGGAGTCGAAGCGGCGCCTGCTCGCGCGTGCGGCGGATGAGCGGTGGCTCCTGGTCTTCGAGCACGATGCGACGCACGCGTGGGGCTACGCTCGCCACGATGGGAAGTCGTACCAGCTGGAGGAGTACGTCGAGGGGTGAGGGAGGGCGGCGCGCGGCGGCGCGTAGGCGGCGGGTGGCCGTAGGCGGCGGGTGGCCGTAGGTGGCCGTAGGTGGCCGTAGGTGGCCGTAGGTGGCCGTAGGTGGCCGTAGGTGGCCGTAGGTGGCCGTGGGTGGCCGTAGGTGGCCGTGGGTGGCCGTGGGCCAAGCGGGGCGGGGCTCAGCGCCCCTCGTGGGGCGGAATGGGCAGGAAATGTGGTCGGGACCGTTGACCGCATAAGCCCATGTCGCTTAAGTTTTTCCCGACAATTCGGCAAGCAGAGCGTTTTCGGCTCTCACCCTCTGGCGCCCGGAAGCGGGCAGCTGCAGGAGTCTCCACACGGCGCCGCCCCGGACGACGGGGGCGGGTGTCGTATATGGCGGACTCCATGTGGGGTCCGCATTTGCTTTTCCGTGGCACGGTGTCGTCGTTAGGCACCCGGCCATCACTCTCTCGGAGGACCTGGGCCTATTCAGGACAATACGAAGCGCGTTCGAGTCAACCGCCAGATTCGCATCAGCCCCGTCCGCGTGATCGGGGCCGACGGCAGCCAGCTGGGGATCATGGAGGTTGATCGGGCCCTCGCCCTCGCCGAGGAGTCGGGGCTCGACCTGGTGGAAGTTGCCGCGACCGCCCGCCCGCCCGTAGTCCGCGTCATGGACTACGGCAAGTTCAAGTTCGAACAGGCGAAGCAGGCGCGGCAGGCGAAGAAGAAGCAGCACGTCATCGAGCTCAAGGAAGTGAAATTCCGTCCGGGCATCGAGGAGCACGACTTCGACACCAAAGTGCGGCACGCGCGCCGGTTCCTTGGCGAGGGAAACAAGGTGAAGGTCACGCTCATGTTCCGCGGGCGGCAGATCGCCCACCCGGAACTGGGGTTCGCCGTGGTCGAGCGAGTCTCGCAGCAGCTCGCCGACGTGGCGAAGACCGAAAGTTCAGCGAAGATGGAAGGGAAGTCCCTAACGATGATCCTGGCACCGAAGTGAGCTGACGATGCCCAAAATGAAGACCCACAAGGGCGCGAAGAAGCGCTTCTCCGTCACCGCGTCGGGGAAGGTTCGCCGCCTGAAGGCCAACAAGAGCCACATCCTCACCAAGAAGGACGCCCGTCGGAAGCGCCGGCTGCGCCGTCCCACCCTGATCGCCACCAACGGCGAGCAGAAGGTGATCAAGCGCCTGATCCAGGCGTAAGGAGAGAGAGCGATGCCACGCGTCAAGTCCAATGTGGTGCGCCTGAAGCGCAAGAAGCAGGTGATGAAGGCCGCGCGCGGCTATTTCGGCGCGCGCTCCAAGCTGTGGCGTCCGGCCAAGGAGTCGGTCGAGCGCGGCTGGCGGTACGCATACCGCGACCGTCGCAACAAGAAGCGCGACTTCCGCCGCCTCTGGATCGTGCGCATCAACGCGGCCGCCCACCTCAATGGCATGAACTACAGCACGTTCATGAACGGGCTGAGCAGGGCCGGCATCCTGGTGGATCGGAAGATCCTCGCCGACCTGGCGGTGCACGACGAGGCGGCCTTTACCGCGCTGGCCGAGAAGGCGCGCGCGGCGCTGGCGGCAGCCTAACGGCTCCCGCGGCGCGACTGCGAGGGGCGGGACGCCCGCTCCCTCGGGTCCGGTTTGAACCACCGGCGGCAGCGCGACCAACGGTCGGCTGCCGCCGAGTTGTTTGTGGTGCGTGCGCTGGATCGGCTGGTTGGGGCCCCCCCCCCGACAACCACGATACCCGATTCCCCGTCGCACCCCGCATCGTCCCCTTTCCCGCCGTACCGTTTCCTCGCCTCCCCGCACCGACCTCCCGTGACACTGCTCGAACTCCAGCAGGCCTGCGCCGCCCTGCGCGATGAGGCGCCCGCGCGCATCGCCGCCGCCGGGTCGCTCGATGCCTGGCACGAACTCCGCAACGCGCTCCTCGGCCGCAAGTCGGGGCGGCTGACCGAACTCATGGCCCTCCTCCCGCATCTGCCCGGGGAGGAACGTCGCGAGGCCGGGGCGGCAGTCAACGCCCTCAAGCAGGTGCTCGAGGAGGCGTTCGAGAAGCGCAAGGGAGAACTCGAGGCGGCGGCGTCACGAGGGCCGGCCCTCGACCTCACCATGCCGCCGCGCGCCATGTGGCGCGGCGCGGTCCACCCCGTCTCGCTCGTCATCGACGAGATCTGCGACATCTTCCGCGAACTGGGCTTCACCGTCGCCCTGGGGCCCGAGGCCGAGTCGCCCTGGTACAACTTCACGGCGCTCAATTTCCCGGACAACCACCCGGCGATGGACATGCACGACACCCTCTACCTGAAGGACGGAGGGGTGCTCCGCACGCACACGTCGCCGGTGCAGGTCCGCACGCTGCAGTCGTACGCGCCACCGGTGCGCATCCTCGCACCGGGCAACGTGTACCGTCGGGACTTCTTCGACGCCACGCACGCCCCGGCGTTCGCCCAGCTCGAGGGACTCGCCATCGACGAGGGGATCACCTTCGCCGACCTCAAGGCAACGCTCGCCCACTTCGCGCGCGCCTTCTACGGCCAGCGCACCCCCACGCGTCTCGTCCCGTCGTACTTCCCCTTCACCGAGCCCTCGGGACAGATGGAAGTCTTCTTCGACGTCGGCGACGGGCGCGGTGCGCGCTGGATCGAGATCATGGGGTGCGGCCTCGTGCACCCGGCGGTCCTCGAGTCGGCGGGGCTCGACAGCGAGCGCTTTTCCGGCTGGGCCTTCGGCATGGGGCCGGCCCGTATCGCCATGTCCCGCTACGCCATCTCCGACATCCGGCTCTTCTACGACTCGGATGTGCGCTTCCTCGAACAGTTCGCCTAGTCCCGAGTGATGCTGATCTCGCATGAATGGTTGCGGGGCTTCGTCCCGCACGCCCTCTCCCCCGACGCACTGCGCGCCCTCATCACCGCGCACGTGGCGACGGTCGACGGGATGGAGCGCCTGCGTGCCGACCTGGCCAGCATCGTGGTGGCTCGCGTGGTGAAGGCCGGCCGGCACCCCAACTCCGATCACCTGTGGGTCACCAAGGTGGACGACGGGAGCGGGGACCTGCTCGACGTCGTCTGCGGTGCGCCTAACGTCTCGGAAGGGGCGCTCTACCCCTTTGCCCGCGTGGGGACGGTCATGCCCACCGGCAACAAGGGCGGGATCCTGATCGAGCGCCGCAAGATTCGCGGTGAGGTCTCCAACGGGATGCTCTGCTCGGCCCGCGAACTCGGGCTCGGCGAGGACCACGACGGGATCCTCGCCCTCGACGTCGATGCCGCCCCGGGCACCCCCTTCCTCGAGGCCGTCCCGGTGGGCGACGTCTGCTACGACATCGACGTCCTGGCCAATCGCCCCGACCTCCTGTCGCACTACGGGATGGCGCGCGAGGTCGCGGCGCTGCAGGGGCTCGCCTTCGGCGATCCGCGCGAGCTGTTCGAGCTCGACCCCGCCACCGGCGCGCTCCGCTTCGGTGACGGCGTGCGCGGGCGCGTCCCCTCGGCCGGGGGGCAGGCGGTGCATGACATGACCCGCGCGACGAGCGGCGGGGTGACCGTCCAGCTGGACGACGCCGAGGGCTGTCCCCGCTACATGGGCGTGGTGATCCGCGGGGTGAAGGTGGCCCCGAGCCCGGAGTGGCTCGTGCGCCGGCTCTCGGCGCTCGGGCTCCGCTCCATCTCGAACGTGGTCGACGTGACCAACTACATGCTGCATGGCTATGGGCAGCCGATGCACGCATTCGACCTGTCGCGACTGGCGCAACAGACCGTGGTGGTGCGGCGCGCCCGCGCGGGTGAGACGCTGGTGACCCTCGATGGGGTCTCGCGCACGCTCGACCCGCGGATGACGGTCATCGCCGACGCGGAGCGGGCGGTGGCGGTGGCCGGCGTCATCGGCGGAAAGGAGAGCGAGGTCTCGGCCACCACCACCGACGTCTTCCTCGAGGTGGCGTACTTCACGCCGCGCCACGTGCGCCCCACGCGGCGGCAGCTCGGGCTCGGCACCGACGCCAGTTACCGCTTCGAGCGCGGGATCGACCCGGACATCGCCCCGCACGCACTCTCCATCGCCGCCCAGCTCATCACGATGCTGGCGGGCGGTGAAGTGGACGGCCAGGCGATCGACCTCGGGCGCGCTCCCGCGTCGCGCGCGAGCGTCGCCATCACCTCCCGCCGCGTGGAGCGGCTCCTCGGCCAGCGTGTCGATGCCGCCGAGGTGACGCGCCTGCTGTCGTCCGTTGGATTCGCCGTCGCCTCCCGGGGCGATGGCGAGGAGACGCTCGACGTCACGCCCCCCTCCTGGCGTCACGACGTGTCGCGCGACGCCGACCTGGTGGAAGAGGTGGCGCGGCTGCGGGGCTACGACGCGCTCCCCGACGTGGTCCTCCCGTTCCGTCCCGGCACCGTCCCCGACCATCCGTTGCACGTGACGGGGCGCCGCATCCGCGACGCGCTGGTGGGGATGGGACTCTTCGAGGTGCGCCCGCTCCCCTTCGTCGCCGGCGACGACGCGACGCACGCGCGCGTGGAGAATCCGCTCGCCGAGGACGAACCGCACCTGCGTGTCTCGATCCTCGAGACGCTCGCCCGGCGCGCCGAGTACAACCTGAGCCGGATGCAGGGGGACGTGCGCCTCTTCGAGGTCGGGTCGGTCTTTGCGCCGCGCGACGGACAGCTGCCGGTGGAAAAGGTGCGTGTCGGGGCCCTCGTGATGGGGAGCCGGCGTCCGCCGCACTTCACCGACCGCGCCAAGGAGGTATTCGACGCGTGGGACGCCAAGGCGCTCGGCGAGCGAATCGCGGAGCTGGCGTACCCCGGGATGCGGATCACGCTCGAGGCGGGCGACGGCGCCCCCGTGCTCTGGCGCATCTCGGCCAAGGGGGGCGAGGTGGGGACCGTCGAGCGGATGGCCCTGGACAAGCCGGTCTGGGCGCAGGACGCGTTCGGCGTCGAGGTCACCCTGGGACGGCTCCCGAATGCCGCGGTCGCGGCGCCGGGGGGACACGACTACGGCGCGGGGGGCAGCTCTCGCGCCCCGGCCAAGGGGCATGTGACCTACCGCCCCCTTCCCACCACGCCGCCCGCGGAGTTCGATCTCGCCCTGCTTGTCCCGGACGGCGTGACGGCGGCGCAGGTGGAGCAGCTGATCCGCCGGAGCGGCGGCGACCTTCTCGAACGCCTGGAGCTCTTCGACGAATTCCGCGGCGCCGGGGTCCCCGACGCTCACCGGAGCGTGGCGTGGCGATTGACCTTCCGTGACGCCACGCGCACACTTCGCGACAAGGAAGTCGATGGCCGTCGCCAGAAGATCCTCCGTACCCTCGAGACCGAGCTCGGTGTCCGTGCACGAAGCGCCTGAGTCGCCCGCATTCCGCCAACTCGAGCAGTTGGTGCACCACCTCGGCGAGGAGCTGGCCGGCTTCCGCCGCCGGGCGCTGGCGGCCGAGGCGCGGGTGCGGACCCTCGAGGTGGCGTTGCAGCAGGGGGGCGATGCCCCGAGCCTGGAACGCCTGCGGGCGCTGGAGTTGGAGAACGCCGACCTGAGGGCGCGCGTCGTCTACGCCACCGAGCGCACACGGCAGCTCCTGGCGCGCGTCCACTTCCTCCGCCAGCAGCAGGGGCGGGCGCTGCCGGGCACCACTACGGGGAGCGGTCGCGGATGAGCGAGAAGCGGCACCTGGTGAAGGTGATGATCGTCGGAGAGGAGTACTCGATTCGCTCCGACGCCTCGCCCGAGCACACGCGGGCAGTGGCGCAGTATGTCGACCAGTCCATCAAGCGGGTGCTCAACTCGGCGCCCGTGGTGGAGAACCACAAGGCGGCCATCCTCGCGGCACTGCAGATCACGGATGAGCTCTTCCGGGCCCGCGCCTCGGCGGCGTCGCTCGACGAGGCCATCGACAGTTTGTCGGGCGAGATCAGGCGGTGGCTCCCGCCGGCCAAACGAGGCGACACCGGGGAAGTCCAGGCGATCTGAGGTCGGGGGCGTCCTACCCACTCGGCTAATTGCCAAGTGCGCGCCCGGCAGGTAGCTTGACGGAGACTAACCCGCTGAGGCGTAGGTTGTAGCTCCTGCACGACTTAGCGCCTCCCATCCCATGCCCTACGTCGGCGTCGGATCGGAGGCCCCGGCGTCATGAGCTCCATGCGCGATCAGCCGTGGTTTCCCTCGACCTCGTGGCGCTGCCGCGATGGAGCATAGATCGACATGAATCCGACGTTTCTCGTCGCTGCGCTGGGCGTGCTGTGCGTTGCCGCCTCCGCAGCGTTCTTCGTTCTCGGGCGCCGCGCGGGACGCAGCGCCGAGGTGGGAGCACAGAAGCAGGCCAAGGCGACCGCCGAGGAGCTCTCCAAGCGGATCGTGGGCGACGCCGAGCGCGAGGCGGAGTCCATGCGGAAGAGCGCCGTCCTCGCCGGGAAGGAGGAGCTGATCAAGCTGCGCGAGGCGTGGGAGGTCGAAGCCCGCCACCGCCGCGACGAGGTGGAGCGCGAGGAGCGCCGCGTGGACGAGCGCGAGGCGCAGGTCGAGAAGAAGATGGACGTGCTCGACCAACGCGATCGTGATCTCGGTCGTCGCGCCAGCGACCTCGGGCGGAAGGAGAAGTCGGTGGCCGAGCGCGAGCAGGAACTCGAGCGGCTCATCGCCGACGAGCGGCGCCGCCTGGAGTCGCTGGCGGGGATGTCGGCCTCCGAGGCCAAGACGGAATTGATCGCCCGACTCGAGCGCGAAGCCGAGGCCGACGCCGCCAACCGGATCAGGGAAATTCGCGAGACCGCGCGGAAGAACGCGGAGCGCGAGGCCAAGAAGATCGTCGCGCTCGCGGTCCAGCGCATCGCCTCGGAGCACACGAGCGAGATCTCGGTGTCGTCGGTGGCGCTGCCGAACGACGAGATGAAGGGACGCATCATCGGGCGCGAAGGACGGAACATTCGCGCCTTCGAGCTCGCGACGGGGGTGGACGTCGTCATCGACGACACCCCCGATACCGTCGTGGTCTCGTGCTTCGATCCCATCCGGCGCGAGGTGGCGCGGCTCTCGCTGGAAAAGCTCGTCACCGACGGGCGCATCCACCCGGGGCGCATCGAGGAAGTGGTCGCCAAGTCGCGGAAGGAGGTCGACCAGCAGATCGTCGAACTGGGCGAGGAGGCGGCGTACGAGACCGGGATCCACGGGTTGCATCCCGAAATCATCAAGCTCGTCGGGCGCATGAAGTGGCGCACGAGCTACGGACAGAACATCCTCGATCACTCGAAGGAAGTGGCGCACCTTGCGGGGATCATGGCTACCGAGCTCGGGCTCGACGTGGCGATGGCCAAGCGAGGGGCGCTGCTGCACGACATCGGCAAGGTCCTGACGCACGAGCACGAAGGGACGCACGTCCAGCTCGGGGTCGAGGTCGCGACGAAATACGGCGAGCATCCGCTCATCATCAACGCCATCGCCGCCCACCACGACGACGTCCCGCACGAGAGCGAGATCTCGGTGCTGGTGCAGGCGGCGGACGCGATCTCGGGGTCGCGCCCCGGGGCGCGCCGCGAGGCGTTCGAGACGTACGTGAAGCGCCTCGAGGGGCTGGAGAAGATCGCCTCGAGCTACAAGGGGGTGGACAAGGTCTACGCCATCCAGGCGGGGCGCGAGTTGCGCGTGATCGTCACGCCGGACGGAGTGGACGACGTGCGGATGGGAGCGCTCGCCGACGAGATCGCGCGGCGCATCGAGGCCGAGCTGCAATATCCGGGACAGATCAAGGTGGTCATCATCCGAGAGACGAGGGCGGTGGATGTCGCACGATAGCACGCACCAGCTGGCGCAGCGCATCGATGGCGTGGCGGTGGCCCGCGCCGTTCGCGAGGACGTGGCGCGCGAAGTGGCCGAGCTCAAGGCCAGGGGAATCACGCCGGGACTGACGGTGGTGATCGTCGGCGAGGATCCGGCCAGCCAGTCGTACGTGAAGTCCAAGGAGAAGGCGAGCGTCGAGGCCGGGATGAAGGGGGAGACCATTCGCCTCCCCGCCGAGACGGCGCAGGCCGAGCTGGAGGCGCTCATCGATCGTCTCAACGCCGACCCGACGGTGCACGGCATCCTGGTGCAGAGCCCGCTCCCGAAGCACATGGACGCCAATACCGTCGTGCGTCGCATTGCCCCGCACAAGGATGTGGACGGCTTCCACCCGGTGAACGTGGGGAAGCTCCTCATCGGTGAGAAGGACGGGTTCGCCCCATGCACGCCGGCCGGGGTGCAGGAGCTTCTCGTGCGCTACGGGATCTCGACTTCGGGAAAGGACGTCGTGGTCGTGGGGCGCAGCAACATCGTGGGGAAGCCGATGGCGTCGCTCCTGATCCAGCAGGGTGCGGGAGGCGACTGCACGGTGACGGTGTGCCACTCCCGGACGCGTGACCTCGCGGCGCACACGCGCCGCGCCGACATCGTCATCGCGGCGCTGGGACGTCCGGAATCGATCACCGGCGACATGATCCGCCCGGGCGCGGTGGTGATCGATGTGGGGATCTCGCGCGTCGACGATCCCACCGACAAGCGGGGCTACCGCATCGTGGGCGACGTCCACTTCGAGAGCGCCTCGAAGGTCGCCTCGCACATCACTCCCGTCCCGGGCGGCGTGGGACCGATGACGATCGCGATGCTCCTCAAGAACACCGTGCGCGCGGCGCGGCAGGCGGCGCCGGCACAGCCATCGTGACACCGGCTCGGCGTTCGCGGGGGGCCGCGACGCCTCCCCGCGAGGCGCCGGACCTGTTTGCGCTGGAGGGCGAGGGGGGCGCCGCCATCCCGTCGACGCCCATGCGGGGGGGCGTACCGGCCGAGGCGCTGGGGGACGACGCCTCGCTGCTTGCACCTGGCGAGAGCCCGCTGGCGGCAATCTCGGTCGCGACCCTCACGCGAACCGTCAAGGACGTCCTCGAGGGGGCATTCCCGCCGCTGTGGGTCCGCGGCGAGGTGACGGACTTCAAGCAGCACCGCAACGGCCACTGGTACTTCACGCTGCGCGACCAGGAGGCGTCGGTGAGCTGCGTGGTGTGGTCGCGCGAGACGCGGCGCATTCCGGCCCCTCCCGACGAGGGGATGACGGTCGTGGCGCTGGGGCAGGTGACGCTGTATCCGGCACGCGGCTCGCTGCAGTTCTCGGTGAAGTCGCTCGACGCCGTGGGCGACGGGCTGTGGCGCAAGGCGTTCGAGCTCTCGCGTGCGCGCCTCGAGCGTGACGGGCTCCTGGACCCGGCGCGCAAGCGTCCGCTCCCGTTCTTCCCGCGCCGCATTGCCGTGATCACGAGCCCCGGCGGGGCGGTGCTGCACGACATCGTCTCGGTGACGCAGCGCCGCAACGCGCTGGTGGAGCTGGTGTTGATCCCGGCGGTGGTGCAGGGGGACGGGGCGCCGGCGTCGTTATGCGCGGCGCTCGAGCGCCTGGCGGCTTGGGGCGGGGCCGACGCGGCGATCATCGGGCGCGGCGGGGGCTCGCGCGAGGACTTGTGGGCGTTCAACGACGAGCAGCTGGCGCGGGCCGTGGCGGCGTGCCCCGTCCCGATCATCTCGGCGGTGGGGCACGAGGTGGACGTCACCCTGTGCGATCTCGTGGCGGACTGGCGGGCGCCGACCCCGTCGGCGGCGGCCGAGCGGGCGGTCCCCGTCCTGGCCGATCTGCAGCGCGAGGTGGCGGCGCTTGGCCGCCAGCTGCAATCCGCGGCGGCGGCCCGGGTGCGGGACGCGCGGCGTCGGCTCGAGCAGGTCGCCCGCCACGGCGAGCAGGTGGCACGGCGCCTGGTGGAGCGCCGACGCCTCACCCTCGAGCGCGTGGCGGGGCAGCTGCACGCCCTCTCGCCGCTGGCGACGATGACGCGCGGCTATGTGGTCGCCACCACCCCGGCGGGGGAGCTGCTCGCGTCGGCGCGATCGGTGGAGACCGGCGACGCCGTGCACATCCGGTTCCGCGACGGGCGGGCCGAGACCCGCGTCGAGCGCGTGGTGCGGGAAGACGACCCGAAGACGGAGCAGGCATGATGGCGACGTTCGAGCAGGTGCTGGCACGCCTCGAGGAGATCGTCGAGGAGATGAACCGCGACCAGGTCCCGCTGGATCGCGCGCTGGCGCTCTTCGAGGAAGGGATCGGCCACCTGCGCCAGGCCACGGCCGAGCTGGGGCGAGCCGAGGCGGCGGTGAAGGTGCTCACCGAGCGCACCGATGGTGTGCTGGAGGCGACCGCGCTCGGTGAGTGAGCTGCTGGAGGCGCTGGCCGCAGAGCGCGCGTCGATCGACGCGGCGCTCGCGCGGGTGTGCGACGAGGCGCGGGGCGCGTTCACGCCGCGGGTGGCGGAGGCGGCCTGCTACGCGCTGTTAGGCGAAGGGAAGCGGCTGCGCGGCTTCCAGGGGCGGGCGACGCCGCCCCGCTCGCCGCGGCGGTCGAGGTCGTGCACGCCTACTCGCTGGCGCACGACGACCTGCCGTGCATGGACGACGACGATGTGCGGCGCGGGCGCCCCACGCTGCACCGGGCGTTCGACGTCGGGACGGCCACGACGGCCGGGGTGGCGATGGTTCCGCTCGCGGCCCGAAGCGCGTTCCGGGCCGCGCGCGCCCTGGGGGTCGGCCTCGCCGAAGCGGGGGCGATCGTGCAGGTGCTCATGCGCGCGTCGGGGGCGGGGGGCATGATCGGTGGGCAGCTGCTCGACCTCGACGCCGAGGGGCATTCGCCCGAGCTGGAGGAGCTGGAGCGCATCCACCGGGGAAAGACCGGGGCATTGATCGAGGCGTCGGTGCGCGTGGGGGCCATGGCGGCGCGCGCGGCGGCGCATCGCGTGGAGGCGCTGGGGCGTTACGGCGCGGCGATCGGGCTGGCGTTCCAGATCGCCGACGACGTTCTCGACGTGACCGCGACGACGTCGCAGCTGGGAAAGACCGCCGGGCGTGACGTGGCGCTGCGCAAGGGGACGTACCCGGCGCTGCTCGGCGTCGCGGGGGCCCGCGCCCGCGCGGCGGCGCTGGTGGACCAGGGGGTCGGGGCCTTGCGTGGGGCGGGGATCGCCTCCGAGCCGCTCGTCGCGCTGGCACGCTACGCGATCGACCGTCGTTCATGAGGGGACAGGGCATCTCGCGCACGACCGACGGCCGCGGGCCGGCTGGGGGCGGCGTCGACCGTGTGCGAGATGGCTTCGAGAGCTTCCCCCGATAGGGCAACTTGCGCACCTTCCGATCATGTCTATCCTCGAACGTCTCGCCTCACCTGCCGACCTCCGCCACCTCTCGCGCGACGAACTGCGCGCGCTGGCCGCGGAGATGCGCGCACGCCTGATCGACGTCTGCTCGCGGACCGGAGGCCACATCGGGGCGGGACTGGGGGTGGTGGAGCTCTCCATCGCGCTGCATTACGTGTTCGAGACGCCGCGTGACCAGCTGGTCTGGGACGTGGGGCACCAGGGGTACCCGCACAAGCTCCTCACCGGGCGCAACGACCGGATGGAGACCCTGCGGCAGGAGGGGGGGCTGTCGGGCTTCCTCAAGCGGAGCGAGAGCGAGTACGACACCTTCGGCGCCGGGCACGCGGCCACGTCGATCTCCGCGGCGCTCGGCATCGCCGCCGGGCGTGACCTCCAGGGCGACGACTACAAGGTGGTGGCCATCATCGGCGACGGGTCGTTGACCAGCGGGCTCGCCTACGAGGGCTTGAACAACGCTGGCCATTCCGATCGTGACGTCGTCGTGGTGCTCAACGACAACGAGATGTCGATCGCGCCCAACGTCGGGGCGATGTCGCGCTACCTCACGCAGGTGCAACGCAATCCGCTGTACAACCGCCTGCGCGACCGGATCGGCGGGTTCGTCGGGGCCCACGAGGCGCTCAACACGCTCGTACGAAAGTGGGAAGAGAGCGTCAAGTCGTTCCTGACGCCCGGCGTCCTCTTCGAGGAGCTCGGCTTCCGCTATTTCGGCCCCCTCGACGGCCACGACCTGGACGCGCTGATCGACACCTTCGAGGTGGTGCGCGAGCGGGGCGGTCCGCGCCTGGTGCACGTCGTCACGCAGAAGGGGAGGGGATTCCCCGCCGGGGAGCACGTGGAGAAGTGGCACGCCCTCCCGCCGGGGCACGACCCCGCGACGGGGAAGCCGCTCAAGGCCTCGTCGGCGAACCCGGCGTACACCGCGGTGTTCGGCAAGGGGCTCAGCGAGTTGATGAGCGAGCGCACCGACGTGGTGGCGATCACCGCCGCCATGCCCAGTGGCACGGGGACGGGCGTGGTCGCCAAGGCACACCCCTCGCGCTTCTTCGACGTCGGGATCGCCGAGGGGCACGCCGTCACGTTCGCCGCGGGGCTGGCCACCCGGGGGATTCGTCCCGTGGCGGCGATCTACTCCACCTTCCTGCAGCGGGCGTACGACAACGTGATCCATGACGTGGCGCTGCAGTCGCTCCCGGTCGTGTTCTGCATGGATCGCGCGGGGGTGGTCGGCGAGGACGGCGAGACGCACATGGGGCTCTACGACATCGCCTACATGCTGGCGGTCCCCAACATGACCGTCACCGCCCCGAAGGACGGGACGGAGATGCTGGCCCTGCTGCGGGCCGGCGTGTCGCAGGACCGCGGGCCCTTCTGCCTCCGTTACCCGCGTGACGCCGCCCCCGACCTCGTGCCCCCGATGCGCGAGATCGCGGCCACGCCCCACGCCACGTGGGAAGTGCTCCGCCGCGGGAGCGACGGCGTGGCCATCCTTGCCGTCGGGACGATGGTCCATCCCTCGCTCGATGCCGCCGAATCGTTAGGCGCGGAGGGGCTCGATGTCACGGTCGTGAACTGCCGCTACCTCAAGCCCCATGACGAGGGGACGCTCGCCGAGCTGCTGACGGGGCACCGGACGCTCCTCGTCGTCGAGGAAGGGACGGTCGCCAACGGCTTCGGCGCCTATCTCGCCGCCATCGTGGAGCGGCAGGAGCCGGCGGTGCGGGTGGTGGCGCACGGGGTCCCCGACCGCATCGTCGTCGCGGCGTCGCGCACGCGGCAGCTGGCTCTGTGCGGCCTCGACGTCGCCGGCATCGCGGCGCGCGTGCGGGCCCTCCACGAGAGCGAGGCGCTCGCCGGGTGATGCGTCTCGGCGTCGTCGGGCACCAGGGGTACGACGACCTCCCCCCGCTCATCGAGATGCTGCGCCGGCTCGCACCGGCGCTCGGGATCGCGCTCGCCCTGGAGCCCCCGCTGCGCGCCATGGCGCCCGACCTCCCGGTGATGGACGACCCCGGGTGCGTCGACGCCCTCATGACGTTAGGCGGGGACGGGACCCTCCTCAGGGCCGCACGGCTCCTGGCCGGGCGCCAGGTGCCCATCCTTGGCGTCAACGTCGGGCGGCTCGGCTTCCTCACGGCGTGCAGCCGCGAGGACCTCGACGGCGCGCTGCGCCGCTTCGTCGCCGGCGACTACGTCTCCGACGCCCGCATGGCGCTCGAGGCGACCGTCGCCGAGGACGGCGTTCCCGCCTCGTCGTGGTACGCCCTCAACGACGTCGTCATCAAGCAGGACGGGAAGGCGCGCGTCGTGCGCCTGCACGTGGAGGTGAACGGCGAGGAGATCGCGCAGTTCGCCGCCGACGGCATCGTGATCTCGACCCCGACCGGGTCGACGGCCTACTCGCTCTCGGCCGGGGGGCCGGTGGTCGACCCGGCGCTGGAGTCGATCATCCTGACCCCGATCTCCGCCCACTCGCTCTCCATCCGCCCCCTCCTCCTCCCCCCCACCGCCGAGGTGGCCGTGCGCGTCGAGGATACGGAGAGCGATCAATTGGTGACGATCGACGGACAGGTCGGGAGCAGCTTCGGGAGCGGGCAACGCCTCACCGTCCGGCGCGCCGCGCGCGTCGTCCTTCTCGTCCGGTTCCCGGAGATGACCTTCTTCTGGCGCATGCGGCGCAAGCTCGGCTGGAGCGCCCCCGGGGGCGACTGTCGGTAAGGCATGCTGACGGAACTGCGCATCCGCAACGTCGCCATCCTCGAGTCGGTCGCGCTTCCGCTCCGGCCCGGCTTCAACGTCCTGTCGGGGGAGACGGGAGCGGGGAAGTCCATCATCGTCGAGGCGCTGGGGCTCCTGCTGGGCGAGCGGGGGAGCGCCGACCTGGTGCGCGGCGGGGCCGACAAGGCGAGTGTCGAAGGGGTCTTCGACGCCGGCACGCGCCCCGATGTGCTTGCCACCCTCGACGGGCGCGGGGTCGAGGTCGAGGACGGGCTCGTCGTCCTGCGACGGGAGATCTCCAGCGGCGGCCGGAGCCGCGCGTGGATCAACGGCTCCACCGTCACGACCGGGATCCTGGCCGAAGTGGGGCGCGCGCTCGTCAACATCCACGGGCAGCACGAGTCGCAGACCTTGCTCGATCCCGACGTGCAGCGGAGCGTGCTGGATGCCTTCGGCGGGGCGACGGCACAGGGCGCGCGGGTCACCGAGGCGTTCGATGCCCTGGCCCAGGTCCGCACGCAGGTCGCCACCCTGTCCTCGCGCCGTTCGGATGCCGAGCGCCGCGCCGATTACCTGCGGCACGTCGTCCGGGAACTCGAGGAGGCGCGACTCGTGGTCGGGGAGGAGGGGCGGCTCGACGAGGAGGTGCGTCGGCTCTCGCACGTGGAAGAGCTGCGCGCGCACGCCGTCCACCTCCGCGAAGCGATCGACGGCGACGACGAATCGGCGCTGCGCCGCCTGGGGGCGGCGCAGCGCGCGTTAGGCGCGGCCGCGCGCCTCGATCCCACCCTCGGCCCGCTGCAGGAGATGCTGGATGCCGCCTTCGTGCAGCTGGAGGAGCTCGCCCGTGAGGTGGCCGACTACGAGGGGCGGCTCGACGCCGATCCCGGGCGCCTGGCCGAGCTCGAGCGCCGCCGCGACCTCGTCTTCCGCCTCACGCGCAAGCATGGCGGGAGCGTGGAGGCGGCGTTGGCGACGCTGCGCGAGTCGCAGGGCGAGCTCGATCTCGTCGACACGGCCGGACTCGACCTCGGCGTGCTGGCGCAGCGCGAGGCGCAGCTCGCGGCCGCCCTCGCCCGCGAGGCCACCGCCCTCAGCCAGTCCCGCGCGGCGGCCGCACGCGCCCTCGAGCGCGCGGTCGACGGCGTCTTCCCCGACTTGGGGCTCGCCGACGGGCGACTCACGGTGGCGCTCACCCCGCGCACCGAGGTCGGGCGCAACGGGGCAGAGGAGGTGGAGTACCGCGTGGCGCTCAACGTGGGGCTCGAGGCACGGGCCCTGGCGCGCGTGGCATCGGGCGGCGAGCTGGCCCGTGTCATGCTCGCCCTCAAGACGATCCTGGCCCGGCTCGACGGCGTTCCGACGTTGATCTTCGACGAGGTCGACGCCGGGATCGGCGGACGCGTCGGCCTCTGTGTCGGCGACACGATGCGCAAGGTGGCGGAGCACCATCAGGTCCTGGCCATCACCCACCTCCCGCAGATCGCGGCGCGCGCCCACCACCACATCGTGGTGAGCAAGGGAGCCCGGGGCGGGGTGACCACGGCCGACCTGCGCGTGGTGGACGGCGAGGCGCGCGTCACCGAGATCGCCCGCATGTTGGGGGGGGACCCGGAGAGCGACGCGAGCCGGGCACACGCCCGCGAATTGCTGGAGGCAGCGGCCAGCGCCCCACCCCGGGCCACTCCTGCCGTCCCCGGCAAGGGGAGGGCGCGCGCCCGGCGGAACGCCGGACGGAACGAATGACGAAGCGCGCCACGCCCCACCCTCCGTCACGCGCTTCGGCACGCGCTTCGGCACGCGCTTCGGCACGCGCTTCGGCACGCGCTTCGGCACGCGCTTCGGCACGCGCTTCGGCACGCGCGGCGACGCCCGGGCGCCGCGACGCGCCTAACGAACCACGCGGGGACGGGGGAGCGGGCGCGACTCGGCGGAGCCGAACAGCCGGGCATAGACGCGCAGCCCGATGGCCTGCGTGAAGGTCTTCGGGGCGTTCCCCGTCCCACGCATCGACTGCCCCACCATGTAGCTCACCTCGAGCGGAAGCGTCGAGCGCCCGCGGTACCAGGCGGCCATCGTGGAGTACGTGAATCCCGCGACGAGGCGCTGTTCGGTGCGCGCCGTTCCCGCATCGAGCGCCGACGCGTCCAGCGTCACCGACTCCCCGGCGAGGTTGGTGACCGGGAAGCTCCCCGTGTACGAATCCTCGCCCTTGCGGTAGTAGCTGTACGTGGCGCTGGCCATCAGCGCATCGGTGATCCCGATGCGCGGCGAGAACTCGCCCACGAAGTAGTCGCCCAGGTCACGTCCCACGTACTGGCGGCGGTACAGCGGAGCGAACGGGGCGTTGGGGGTATCGGTGATGCGCAGGTACTGCTCGTCGGCTTGCTGCACGCCGTAGCGCGCGACGATGGAGGCCCAGAACCGCCGGCCGAAGAGCAGGTCGGCGAAGACGCGCCCCTCGATGTCATCCTGCCCGTCGCCGGTCCCGATGTCGGCAAAGTCGTCGGGAGAGTCCAGCTGCGCCGTCCCGCGGCGATACACGCCGCCGACCGCGAGTCGGAACTTGAAGCCGCGAGAGTCGACGCGCTGCGGGGGGCGGGCCCCCAGTCCGTCATACAGGAGGATCTTGGCTCCCACCTCGACGTCGCCGATGTGCGAGCGCTCCACCGTCTCCAGCGGCACGGCACCGATGCCGAACGCCGAGTCGCTCACGATGGCGTTCAGGTCGGCCAGTCCCATCAGCGGGGCCCCGATGGGCCGTGCATCGACCCAGTTGGCCCGGCCGGACGGCGCGCCCAGGAAACCGGCGAACGCGGTGGAGAGGGAGGCGAGACGTGCGAAGACGTCGTTCTGGAGCGCCGACCCCTCGACCGGGGCGAAGCGCGCCCCCTCGCCGGCGCGCGTGCCGTAGACGCGCCCGATGGCCGAGACGACCATCGCCCCGCTCCCCGCCAGCTGCGTGGCCCGTGCGCGATCGGCGTTGATGGCGGCGCACTCCGGGGCGGCGCTTCCGGTGCAGCTGGCGAGCAGCCCCTGGAGACGGCTGACCGCCTCGCCGAGCTGGGTGGAGACGGCAAGGTTCTGCGCCCGGGCGCCCTCGTGCGCGAGCGCCGGGTTCACCCCCATCGTCCCCTCGTTGCGGCCGGGGTTCGGGATGAGCGAGACCTCGTTGCGCGTTTTCACGTAGGGGACCATCACGCCGAGCATGATGCGCCGCGTCACCCCGTACTCGAGGGAGATGGGGGTGGTGACTCGCGAGGCGTCGAAGTCGACGCGCAACCTTCCCAGCGAGCTGGCGACGTCGGTCTTGCCGGTGAGCGCCTGCAGGGCCGACGTCAGCGGACGGAGGGGCTCGAAGCGTGCCGGGCCCAGCGAGTCGAGGTCGTAGTCGACACCGAGACGTTCCACGGTCCCTTCGCTGCGCCCGTTCCCCCCGTTGCCGAACCGCTCGTTCGCGCGACCGAAGGTCGGCTGCAAGCCGATCCGCAGGACGCCGCGGGGGAGGACGGTGGCATCGTCCGACGGGCCGAGGGCGCGCTGCGCCCCGGCGACGCCCGGCAGGAGGGCGAGTGCCGGGACTATCCAAGCCGCAGCGCCTGCTCGCGCGCAACGTCGTTTGAGCTGTTGGGTCGGCACGGTAAGTTGAGGCATCTGGAAATGGCGGCCCCCGCGCCGTGCGCCACGCCGGCGCCCGGACCGAGTCCCGCATCATCGAAAGTAATTGAGCCGTGAACGCTTCGCCGATTCCCCCGATCCCCTGGCAACTCACCGGCAACCACTGGATCTCGCTCCCGTGCATCCACCCGGTCGACGGTTCCCTCCACGCGGTCGGCACGTTGCACCGGGGCGCCCGCGCGGCGGTGGAATTTGCCGGCGGGGCCGATTTTGCGAGTGGCCGTGAGCCCGCCCTGGCGCGACCGGTCCTCGCGATCGACGGCGTCGCGGTGGAATGGACTCGTACCACGCTGGCGTGGGAACGTGCCTTCGGCTGGCTCCCGACGTTCACCGCCACGATCGGTTCGCTGGTCGTGCGTGCGACCATCTTCGCTCCCTACGGGCGCGACGCCGACACGGCGGGGGCGGTGTATGCCTTCGCCTTCGAGAACCGGGGGCAGGGGAGCGTGCAGGTGACGGTGGGGCTGGAAGGGACGCTGGGGCACCGCCAGCTGCGCGTAAAGGCGGCGCGCCCGTTCGTGGATGCGCATGCGGTGCGGCGCGGCGCCACCGAGGCGGTGATCCTCGGCGGGGACGCCGTCCCCGGGCTCGTCGCCGTCGCGATCGGCGCCGATGGGGGGGCGACCATCGAGGTCCCTAACGAGCGGGAATACGCCATCCAGCGCGAGGTGCGCGTCCCGCCGGCGGGGATGGCCGAGGCGGCCTTCTTCCTCGCGGTCGGGCCGGAGGGCGATGGCGCCGAGGCGACGGTCGCCGTGATGCGTCGTCGCGGCTGGCGCTCCCTGCTCTCGGCCACGCGCGACGCCCTTCGCGCGCTGGAGCAGACCAGCGGGCACGACGGCATCGACACGATCATCAACCGCAACCTGCTCTTCGCCTACTTCTACGGTGTGGGGCGGGCGCTCGACGACGCGCATTTCTACCTCGTGCGCTCGCGCGTCCCGTGGCACTCGCGCGGCGTCACGGTGCGCGAGTGGGAGGCGCTGATGTGGACCATCCCCGCGGTGCAGCTGGCGGATGCGCCGCTGGCGCGCGAGCTGATCCTGCGCGCCTGTGAGCTGCACGGCTACTCCCCCGGCGTCGGCGTGCGCTACCTGGACGGGACGCTGTTCGAACCCGGCTTCTCGCTCGAGGGGGCGGGCGCCTACGCCCTCGCCATCGATCGCTACATCCGCGAGACCGGCGACGACCAGATCGTCGAGGAACCGATCATCGCCGATACGCTCTACGGCTCGCACGAGGACATCAGCGCCCGCCGGCACGAGGCCATCCCGCTGTACTCGACCGAGATCACCCCCGCCGGTCGTCCGGCGGCCTTCCCGTACACGCTGCACGGGAATGCCGTGGCGGCTCAGGCGCTCGACGTCTTCCGCCGCACCCTCGACGAGGAGACGGCGCGCGGCGTCGAGGACCCGGAGGCGGTGCGCGCGGCGATCCAGCGCCACTTCGCCGGTGAGCGCGGCGGCAAGCCCATCCTCATGTCGGCGGTGAACCTGGGTGGCGAGGCGGTCGCCGACGACGAGCCGGCCGCGTCGGTCGTCTGGCTCCCGATGTACGAGACGCTCGACCGCCGCGACTCCGCCTACCGGCGGACCGTGCGCTCCATCGACCTGCAACCTCGCGTCCTGGCGCAGCAGATCGCGCGGCTCCTTGGCCCGGATGCGAAGGAGGTCATGCAGTGGCTTCGGCGCGCCCCGTTGCACCAGGGGCTGGCGGCGGAGCAGGTGGACGCCGAGGGACGGGCCACGGCCGATGGCGGCGACGCCTCGCTGGCCGGGTTGCTGGCATACACCCTGTGGTACGCCGTGCACGCGCTCGGTGTCGCCCCGTGACGGGGGATGCGGGTGAGGGGGTAGGGCGAGCGCAGGTCGAGGCGCTCTTCACCCTCGCCTATGGCCGTCGGCCGGCCGTGGTCGCCTCGGCCCCCGGGCGGGTGAACCTCATCGGCGAGCACACCGACTACAACGGCGGCGCCGTCCTCCCGATTGCCATCGCCCAGCGCACGTGGGTGGCCATGGGGCACTCGCGCGACGGCGAGTCGCGGGCCGTCTCGCGCGAGCGCGGGGAGGCGGGGGCGTGGCGCCACGCCGATGCCAGGGCGGCTCACGCGTGGTGGGACTACGTGGCCGGGGCGCTGGTGGCCGCCGAAGCGTTAGGCGGCGGGCGCGGCGCGCGCGAGGTCGCGGTGGCGAGCGACGTCCCGATGGGGGCCGGGCTCTCGTCGTCGGCGTCGCTGGAGGTGGCCACCATCCTCGCCGCCCTCGCCCTCGAGGGAGTCCCGATGGACGCCGCCCCGGCTGCGGCGGGTGGCGGTGCCGCGTGCACCCTGCGCGAAGTGGCGCTGGCGGCCCACCGCGCCGAGTCCGAGTTCGTCGGCGTCGCCTGCGGGATCATGGACCAGTTCGCGAGCGCGCTGTGCCGCGAGGGGCACGCGTTGCACCTCCGGTGCGACACGCAGGAGGCGCGGGCCGTCCCCTTCGCGCGCGGCGTCCTCATCGTCGACACGCTGGCCCCCCGCGCCCTCGTCGCGTCGGCCTTCAACACCCGTCGCGCCGAGTGCGATGCGGCCCTCGCCATCCTGCGCACGCGCGATCCCGGGCTGCGGGCGCTCGCGCGCGCGACGCCGCAGGCGCTGGCCGACGCCCGGCTCCCGCCCCCGCTCGACCGCCGGGCGCGGCACGTGGTGAGCGAGAACCAGCGGGTGCACGACTTCGTGCAGGAGTGCGCGGCCGGGGGGATGGGCGAGCGCCTGGGGCGCCTCTTGAACGCGTCGCACCGGTCGCTGCGCGACGACTACGAGTGCTCCTCCCCCGAACTCGACTGGATCGTGGAGCACTGCGTGGCCCGCGTGGGGATCGCCGGGGCCCGGTTGACCGGGGCGGGATGGGGCGGGTGCGCGATCGTGGTGGGGGAGGAGGAGGCGCTGCGCAGCGTCGTCCCGGACCTCTCCCATGCCTTCGAGCGGGCGTGGGGGCGTGCCCCTCGTATCTGGCTCACCCGGCCGAACGCCGGCGCACGGATCGAGGCGTAGGCGTCGGCGTCGGCGTGCGCGCGAGCGCACGGGGCGACGGACGCGCGGCGTGGAGGGCGACAGCGCTCGTCTTGTTTGCCACGCGGCGCGACGGCTATACTTCGCGCGTCGCGGGAATAGCTCAGTTGGTAGAGCACAACCTTGCCAAGGTTGGGGTCGCGGGTTCGAGTCCCGTTTCCCGCTTCTGATCTGGAGGACGAGAAGGCGAGAAGACGGGAAGACGCGAGGGGGCGGGGCTCGTGGTCTCGTCTTTTGTTTTTTCTCATGTCGAGGCGGTGCGGTGGCTCGGCGCGCGCGGTGGCGCGCGGCTGGTCGCGCTGCGCGGCGCGGGTGGCGAAATGGTAGACGCGGGGGACTTAAAATCCCCTTCGGGCAACCGAGTGCGGGTTCGAGTCCCGCCCCGCGCATCCCCCCCTCCAAGCTTCGAGCGTCGGCGGCTATGATACGCGACATGGCAGATGTCGTTGCGCTCGCCGCCGAGCTCATGGCGATCGAATCGCCCACCGCAGGCGAAGGCAGGATCGTGGACTACGTCTCCCGCTGGCTCGTGGCCCGCGGGTGGAACGTCACCGTCCAGGAAGTCACCCCCGGTCGCGGCAACGTCTGGGCCTCGCGCGCCGGGGGCGGCGTGACGCTCTCCACGCACCTCGACACCGTCCCCCCCTACGTTCCCCCTCGGCTCGAAGGGGACCGGCTGTACGGGCGCGGCGCCTGCGACGCGAAGGGGATCGCGGCCGCGATGCTCGTCGCGGCCGACGTGCTTGCAGCTGCGGGCGAGGACCGTGTCGACCTCCTGCTCGTCGTCGGCGAGGAAAAGGGATCGGATGGCGCGCGTGCGGCCAACCGGCTCCCCGCCACGTCGCGCTTCCTCGTGAACGGCGAGCCCACCGAGAGCCGGCTCGCCCTCGGGGCCAAGGGATCGCTCCGCGTGCACCTGCGTACGCGGGGCAGGGAAGCGCACTCCGCCTATCCGCACCTGGGACAGTCGGCCATCGAGCCGATGCTCGCGCTCCTCCCCACGCTCAAGGACGTCTCCTGGCCCTCCGACCCGGGGCTCGGCGACACGACGGTGAACATCGGGACGATTCGTGGCGGGACCGAGGCGAACATCATCCCCGGAAGTTGCGAGGTGGAGTTGATGTTCCGTCTCGTTGGACCGGTGGACGAGGTGAGGGCGCAGCTCGAGGCGTGGGTGGCCGGGCGTGCCGAGCTCACCTACGGGTCGCACATCCCGGCGCAGCGCTTCCACACGATCGCCGGCTTCGAGACGTCGCCGGTCGCGTACACCTCCGATATCCCGCTGCTCGATCGCTGGGGAACGCCCCTCCTCTTCGGCCCGGGCTCGATCCACGTCGCGCACACGCCTGACGAGTTCATCGACATCGGCGAGCTGCGCGCCGCGGTCGAGGGCTACCAGCGGCTCGTGCGCGCCCTCCTCGATTCATGATGTCGCGTTCCTCGTTGAAGCCGGCCCACAAGTGGCCGGTCGCGGTGCTGGGTGCCACCGGGGCCGTCGGTCAGACCTTCATTCGCCTCCTCCAGGGCCACCCGTGGTTCGAGGTGACCGACGTCGCCGCCTCCGAGCGCTCGGCGGGAAAGACCTACGCCGAGGCGACGCGCTGGATCGAGGGGGCCATGCCGTCCGAGGTGGCGGGGTTGACGGTCTCCGCCTGCGACCCGTCGCAGGTCAGGGCCCGTATCGTCTTCTCCGCGCTCGACGCGAACGTCGCCGGTGAGGTCGAAGCCCGCTTTGCGCGCGCCGGGGCCCTCGTGCTCAGCAATGCGAAGAACTATCGCATGGAGCCCGACGTGCCGCTGGTGATTCCCGAGGTCAATGCCCCCCACCTGGCCCTGCTCGAGGGGCAGCGGCGCGCTCGCGGCTTTGCGCCTGGCGGCGGGATCGTGACCAACGCCAACTGCGCCGCGACGGTCGCCACGGTCGCGCTCGCCCCGCTGCACCAGGCGTTCGGCATCGAGAAGGTCTTCGTGACCACCATGCAGGCGGTCTCCGGCGCCGGCTATCCCGGGGTGCCGTCGCTCGACATCCTCGGCAACGTCATCCCGTACATCGGCGACGAGGAGCCGAAGATCGAGCGTGAGATCAACAAGATGCTGGGCACGCTGCACCACGGCGCCGTCGCGTTCGCCCCCTTCGCCGTCAGCGCGCACGCCAATCGCGTGGCCACGGAGAACGGGCACCTCGTCTGCCTCTCGGTCGGCTTCGGTCGCCGCGTATCGGCACCCGAGGCGTCCGAGGCGCTGGGCGCATGGCGCGGGTGTGCCGAGGCGCGCGGGCTCCCCTCGGCCCCCGAGTCCCCGCTCGTCGTCACCGACGCCGTCGATCGCCCGCAGACGCGCCGCGACGTCGGCGCCGGGCGAGGCATGACGGTCACCGTCGGGCGCGTGCGCCCGGATCCCATCCTCGACGTCAAGCTCGTCGCCCTCGGGCACAACACGATCCGCGGGGCCGCGGGCGGCTCGATCCTTAACGCCGAACTCCTCGCGGCGCAGGGGGCGATCGACGCCGCATGATTGTCGTCAAGTTCGGCGGGACCTCCGTCGGTGACGCGGCGGCGATCGAGCGGCTGGCCACCATCGTGCACTCGCGCCTTCCGCGCCGCCCGATCGTCGTCGTCTCGGCCATGGGCGGCGCCACGAATGCGTTGATCGCGATCGCCGAACAGGCCGCCGAGGGTCAGCTCATCAGCGCGATCCGTGGTGTCGAGGCACTCCGCGAGCGGCACCTGGCCGCGGCCGAGCAACTCCTCGGTGATGCCCCGCAGGCGCGCGAGGTGATGGGCGAATTGAGCGCCACGTTCGACGAACTGGCGTCGCTGGCGGAGGCGCTGTCGGTGCTGGGGCACGCCACGGCGCGCAGCAAGGATGCCATCTCGGCCAAGGGCGAGATGCTGTCGTCGCTGCTGGTCACGGCGGCGCTGGCGGCGCGCGGGATCCCGGCCGAGCACGTCGACGCCACGACGGTGATGATCACGGGCGACCGGTTCGGCAAGGCCGAGCCGCGTCCGGACCGGATCGCCGAGACGACCCAGAAGATCCTGCGCCCCCTCGTCGACCGGGGCGCCGTGCCGGTGCTGGGGGGGTACATCGGATCCACCGAGCAGGGAATCGTGACGACGCTCGGGCGCGGGGGCTCCGACTACTCGGCCTCGCTCTTCGGAGCCGCGTTAGGCGCCGAGGCGATCGAGATCTGGACCGACGTGGACGGGATGCTCACCGCCGACCCGCGCGTGGTGCAGGGGGCGCGCCTCATCGACCGGATCCGCTTCGACGAGGCCAGCGAACTCGCCTCGTTCGGGGCCAAGGTCCTGCACCCGAGCACCATCACCCCCGCCGTCCGGCTCGGGATCCCGGTGTACATCTTCAACTCGCGTCGCCCGGAGGGGACGGGGACGCTCATCACCTTCGATGCCCCCAAGCGCCCGGTAGTGGCGCTGGCGGGAAAGCAGGGGGTGACGCTGCTCCGGGTGCGAAGCCCGCGGATGCTCCTGCAGCACGGCTTCCTGCGCACCCTCTTCGAGGTCTTCGACCGGCACCGCACCTCGGTGGACGTCGTCGCCACCTCCGAGGTCAGCGTGAGCGTCACCATCGACGACGCCACGCACCTGGACACGCTGGTGGTCGACCTCTCGCCCCTGGGCGACGTCTCGGTGGAGCGCAACCGCGGCATCGTCGCGATCGTGGGGGCGGGGCTCACCGACTCCAGCGAGTCGATGTCGCGCGCGCTCGCCGCCCTCAGGGCGCTGCGCGTGCACATGCTCTCGCTCAGTGCCAGCGGCATCAACCTGACGATGCTGGTCGATGGCGACCAGGTGGCGGAGGCGATGCGCCGCCTGCACGACGAGTTCTTCCCCGACGGGACGGCGTGATCATGCGCCTCCTGGTCATCGGCGACGGGAAGATGGGGCGAGCCATCGCGCAGCTGGCGCGCGAGCGCGGGCACGACGTCGTCGGCGTCCTCGGGGCATCGGCCAACGCGGCGGGAGAGGGGATCGCGGCGCTCGCGACCCGTGCCGACGTGGCCGTCGAGTTCACCGAGCCGGCCGCGGCCCGCGCGAACGTCGCCGCCTGCATAGCGAGCGGGCTCCCCGTCGTGACGGGGACCACCGGTTGGTACGATGCCCTCCCGGCGCTCGAGGACGAGGTGCGGCGCACCGGCGGAGCGCTCTTCTGGGCGCCCAACTTCTCGCTCGGCGTCGCGCTCGTGCTCGAGCTCGCCCGTCAGGCGGGGGCGGCGTTCGCTGGCCAGCCGCAATTCGACGCCCACCTGGTGGAGACGCACCACCGCGCCAAGAAGGACGCGCCGTCGGGGACGGGCGCGGCGCTGGCGGCGGAGGTCGCGGCGGCGCTCGGGCGGACCGTCCCGGTCACCAGCGTGCGCGTGGGACATGTTCCGGGGACGCACACGCTCGTCTTCGACGGTCCGTTCGAGCAGGTCACCCTGACCCACGAGGCGCGCGACCGGCGCGTCTTCGCCGACGGGGCCCTGCGCGCCGCCGAGTGGCTGGTCGGGAAGCGGGGAGTCTTCACCATGCGCGACCTGGTGCGCGCCGAGGAGGGAACGTGAGCATGCGTCCATTGTCCGGGTGCGGGACCGCACTGGTCACGCCGTTCACGCGCGAGGGGCGCGTCGACGAGCGCGCCCTGCGCGCCCTGGTGGAATGGCAGGTCGGCGAGGGGGTGCACTTCCTGGTCCCGTGCGGATCGACGGGCGAGGCGGCGACCCTCACCGCCGAGGAGCACGCGCGGGTCGTGGCCATCACCGCCGAGCAGGTCGCGGGGAGGGTTCCGGTGGTCGCCGGCGCCGGGTCCAACGACACGCAGAAGGCGATCGCCCTCTCGCACGCCATGCGCGACGCCGGGGCCACGCACCTCCTGCACGTCTCACCGATGTACAACAAGCCGCAGCAGCGCGGGATCGTGGCGCACTTCCGCGCCATTGCCGATGCCGTCGAGCTCCCGATCGTCGTGTACAACGTTCCCGGGCGCACCGCGAGCAACATCGAGGCGCGCACCGCGCTCGAACTGGCCGCGATCCCCGGGGTCGTGGCCATCAAGGAGGCCTCGGGAAACCTGGGGCAGATCGGCGAGCTCCTGCGCGAGCGTCCCGCCTCGTTCGCCGTCCTCTCCGGCGACGACGCCCTCACCCTCCCGGTGATGGCGCTGGGCGGCGAGGGGGTGATCTCCGTGGTGAGCAATGCGACCCCGCGCCGCATGGTCGCGCTGGTCGAGGCCTGTGCCGCCGGCGACTTCGGCGCGGCGCGGGGGCTCCATCGCCAGCTCCTGCCGTGGATGACGGCCGCGTTCGTCGAGGCCAACCCGGCCCCCGTGAAGGCCGCCCTCGCCATGATGGGACGGATCGAGAACCGCCTTCGCCTCCCCCTGGTTCCGCTGGCCGAGCAGCTGCACGCCACCGTCCACGCGGCGCTCGTCACGGCGGGCGCCATGGCATCATGAGTCACCCCGCGCACGACGCCCTCGCCGCTCGCATCACCGCCCTGGCCGCCACCCCGGCCGGCACCCCGCTCGCGGACGATGCCGAGGCGGTGGTGGCCGAGCTGCTCGATCGCCTCGAGCGCGGCGAGATCCGGGCGGCACGGCGCGATGACGCCGGACGCTGGCAGGCGGTCCCCTGGGTCAAGCAGGGGATCCTGGTCGCGTTCCGCGCCGGCCGGGTCGTCACGTTGCACCCGACGGAGGGGGGCGCCTTCACCTTCTTCGACAAGCACACACTCCCCACGCGTCGCCTCACCCTCGACGACGGCGTGCGCGTCGTCCCCGGGGGATCGTCCATCCGCCGGGGCGCCTACGTGGCGCCGGGGGTGGTCTGCATGCCGCCCATGTACATCAACGTCGGCGCCCACATCGGGACCGGGACGATGGTCGATTCGCACGCGCTGATCGGTTCGTGCGCCCAAGTGGGGGAGCGCGTCCACGTGAGTGCCGCCGCCCAGGTGGGCGGCGTGCTGGAGCCGGTGAACGCCGCCCCGGTCGTGATCGAGGACGAGGTCATCGTCGGCGGGAACTGCGGGGTCTACGAGGGCACCGTCGTGCGCGCGCGCGCCGTCCTCGCCGCCGGCGTCGTCCTGACGCGCGGGACCCCGGTGTACGACCTGGTGCGCGAGACGGTCTATCGCGGCTCGGGCGACGCGCCGCTCGAGATCCCGGCCGGCGCCGTCGTCGTCCCCGGGGCGCGGGCGGTGCGTGAGGGATGGGGCGCCTCGCTCGCCCTCTCGCTCCAGACGCCGATCATCGTCAAGTACCGCGACGACAAGACCGACCTGGCCACCACCCTCGAAGGGTGGCTGCGTTAGGCATGGCGCGCGTGACCGACTCCGTGCACGGCGAGGTCCGCGTCCCGGGCGACAAGTCCGTCTCCCACCGCGCCCTGATCTTTTCCGCCTTCGCCAGCGGCACCTCGCGCGTGCGCGGCATCCTCCAGTCGGACGACGTCAAGTCCACGGCCGGCGTGCTGCGCACCCTGGGATGGGCAGTCCCCGAGGTGAGCGCGGAGATGGTCATCGACGGTGCCGGCTTCACCTCCCGTCTCCCGTCTCCCGTCTCCCGTCTCCAGTGCAACAACAGCGGCACCACCGCCCGCCTCATGGCCGGCGTCGCCGCGGCGCAGCCGTTCGCCAGCACCTTCGTGGGCGATCCCTCGCTCTCGCGCCGCCCCATGCGCCGCGTCTCGGCCCCGCTCGAGGCGATGGGCGCGCGCGTGGAGTTCCCGGACGGGCACGACGGGCTTCCCATGACCATCCACGGCGCCCCCCTCCGCGCGATCGACTGGGAACTCCCCGTGGCGAGCGCCCAGGTCAAGAGCGCCATCCTCCTCGCCGGGCTGTGCGGGCGCGTCCCCGTGCGGGTGCGCGAGCCCGCTCCCACGCGCGACCACACCGAGCGCATGCTCGCCGCGCTGGGGGCCGGTGTCACCACCCGCGACGGATGGATCGAGTTGCAGCCGGCGGATCGTCTCGCCCCGCTCGACCTCGACGTCCCGGGCGATCCCTCGTCGGCGGCCTTCTTCGTGGCCCGCGCCCTCCTGGCCGACGAGGGGAGCCTCGTGGTGCGGCACGTGCTGCGCTCCCCCTTCCGCGACGGCTTCCTGCACGTGGTCCGTCGCATGGGGGCGAGAATCGAGGAGGTGCGCGCCAGTACGGGGAGCGGCGAGCGGCGTGACGACCTCGTGGTGCACGCGGGGAGCGGACTGCGCGCCGTCGCCGTCGGGCGCGACGAGGTGACCTCGATGATCGACGAGGTCCCGATGCTCGCCGTCCTCGCCGCCCGCGCCGTCGGAACGACGGTGGTGCGCGGCGCCGAGGAGCTGCGCGTCAAGGAGAGCGACCGGATCGCGGCCGTCGTCGCCAACCTTCGCGCCGTCGGCGTCGAGGCGGAGGAGCTCCCCGACGGACTCGTGGTCCACGGGACCGAGGCCCCGTTGAGCGGACGCGTGCTCACGCACGCGGACCACCGGATCGCCATGGCCTTCGGCATCCTGGGGGCATCGCGCGGCTGCACCATCACCGTCGACGATCCGTCGTGCGTGGCCGTCTCGTACCCGCACTTCTGGGAAGACCTCGCCCATGTCGCCCGTTAGGCCGGCGCCCGCCAACTGGCGCGGAGGCCACATCGCCATCGCGATCGATGGCCCGGCGGCTTCGGGCAAGTCGTCCACCGCGCAGTGGGTGGCGGCAGAGCTCGGCTTCCGGCACGTCGATTCCGGGGCCCTCTATCGCGCCGCCACCGCCGCCGCCCTGCGCACCGGGCTCCCCGCCAGCGAGTGGACGCCGGCGTGGGTGCTCGCGCAGGCGCAACGGGTGGGGCTCGTTCCCACCGAGACCTCGTTCACCCCGCTCGTCGACGGCGAGCCGGCGAGGGACGAGATCCGGAGCCCGGAGGTGACGCGCCACGTCTCGCTCGTCGCGCAGATGCAGGTCGTCCGCGGGTGGGTCAACGCCCAGGTGCGCGAGGTGGCCCGGTCGCACGACGTCGTCTGCGACGGGCGCGACATGGGGACGGCGGTCTTCCCCGACGCGGAGCTCAAGGTCTTCCTGGTGGCCGACCCGTGGGAGCGCGCACGCCGACGGCTGGTACAGCGCCTCGGGCGTCGCCCGCTCGATGCCGAGATCGCCGAGGAGACCGACCGCCTGGTGCACCGCGACGCCGCCGACGCGACCCAGACCGTCCAGGCCAAGGACGCCGTCCTCATCGACACGACCTACCTGACGCAGGCCGAACAGGTGGAACGCATCGTGGCGCTGGCGCGCGCGACCCGGTCACGCCGCCCCGACTAGGGCGGCGCGCGCAACGGATCCTGGGCCGCGCGCGCGACCCGGTCACGCCGCCCCGACTAGGGCGGCGCGCGCAACGGATCCTGGGCCGCGCGCAGGGCCTGCTCGTAGCTCGCCAGCAGGTGAGCGCGGGAGACGAGTCCCAGCAGGTGCCCATCGCTGGCGCCGACCACCGGAATGGCCTCGTGCGGCGTGGCGCGGAAGCGCGTGGCCGCCTCGGCCAACGACGCGTCGGGCGTCAGCGGGTCGACCGCCGTGGCGAGGTCGGCGGCGATGAGCGTCGTGGCGAGTTGCGGCGCGTCGCGCATGGCCTCGCCCAGTGCCATCGGCGTCACCACGCCGATGTAGCGCCCCTCGGCGTCGACCACGGGAAGCACGGATTGCGGCTGGCGGCCCAACAGCGAGAGCGCCTGCGCGACCGTCGTCGCCTCGCGCAGCATGGCCGGCGCCGGGTCGAGGACGTCGCCCACCGTGCGCAGGCTCACGTCCGGCGCCTCGGCTGCGGCCCCCCGTCGCCGCAGCCATCCCGAATACAGCGAGTCGCGCTCGAGGCGGCGCATCAGCGTCTTGCACGAGACCACGGCCAGCATCAGCGGGAGGACGAGCGTGAAGTCGTTCGTCATCTCGAACACGAGGAGGATCCCCGTGATCGGCGCCCCGGTGGCCCCGGCCACCAACGCCCCCATCCCCGCCACCGAGTAGAGTGCCGGATCGATCCCGCGCCCCGGCAGGAGTTGCGCGCACAACGAGCCGAACGCTCCCCCCGTGGCTGCCCCCACGAAGAGCGAAGGTGTGAAGACCCCACCCGAGCCGCCGAAGTTCAAGGTGACCGAGGTCGCCAGGATCTTCCCCGCAGCGAGGGCAAACAGCGTCCACCACGGAAGCGCGCCGAACAGGTCGAGCGGTGCCGCGAGGTGAATGTCGCCGGCCAGCGCTCCCCGCGATCCGAACAGGAGGAGCCCCACCACCAGCCCGCCGATCAGCGGGCGAGCCCATCGCGGCACCTTCGATGAACGCGCGACGTCCTCGGCGGCAAAGTAGGTGCGCACGTAGAGCGCGGAGGCGAGGGCGCAGATCGCCCCCAGTACGGGGAGGAGGACCCAGATCTCCAGGAGATCCGGCCCGCCGAGCGTGGAGGGGACCGGAAAGGCGGGGGCGCTCCCGAAGAGCCCGCGTGAGACGACGACGCTCACGACGCTGGCGACCACCACCGGAGAGAACGACGCCCCGGAGAAGGCGCCGAGCACCTCTTCGAGCGCGAAGAACGCCCCCGCCAGCGGCGCATTGAATGCGGCCGCGATGGCGGCCGCCGTCCCGCACCCCGCCAGGACGCGGGTGACGGAGGCGTCGACCCGGAAGAGCCGCGCCACCCACGACCCCACGCCGGCGCCGCCCACGACGAGGGGCCCTTCGCTGCCGGCAGATCCGCCCCCGCCGATCGTGATGGCGCTCGCGATCGTCCGGGCGACGGCGGGGCGCACGGGGATGCGACCACCGCGGGACGCGACGGCGCGGATGATGTCGGGGACGTTCATCCCGTCGTGATCGTGCCCGAGGTGGCGCATCACGGCGCTGGCAGCGGCGAACGCGGCCGCGATGACGACGGGGCGGAGGGCGAGGAGGCCGAGTGGGGGGAGGAGGGTGGCTGGCGCGACGAGGAAGAGCGCGTGCGCCGCGGAGATCCCGCGATAGAAGGCGAGGACGCCCAGGGCCGTCAGCGCGCCGACGGGGACGGCGAGGATCAGGAGCACGGCCTCGTCGCTCGTCGCAACCTGGCGGAACCGCGCGGCGAGGGCGCGCCGCCCCCGGGCGACGAGGCGCAGGAGCCGGTCGAGGCGCCATCTGCGTGCGGGGAGGCGGGGGGAGGGTGAGGCCATCAGGGCGGCAAGGTAACGTGCGATTCGCGGCCCGCACCCCCGAGGCTCCCTCCCGTTGACCGGACGCCTCGTTCCCGGCTATTCTTCTCGGTTCCCCGATCCCGGACTTTCCTGGTGCCCCGCCGGCGCGGTCGACCCGGCGAGGCAGGGGGGCCCTTCACTCAACCTCGTCGCGGCGAGCCTAAATATCCGCTGTCACGGAGACACCCGTCCTATGTCCGAGCTCGAGACCACCGCTGGCATGTCGGTCGTGGAGAAGCGCAAGGCCCAGAAGGCCGAGCTGCGCCCGCTGGCCAACCGCCGCCCCGAATTGTACGACGAAGACGAATACTCATCTGCCGAGTACGAGCAGATGATGGAGATGTATAACGGGACGCTCGCGTCGATCGACGAGGGCGAGATCGTGAAGTCGCGCGTGCTCGAAATCCGCGAGAACATGGTCGTCCTCGACATCGGCTTCAAGTCCGAGGGGACGATCCCGCTCGAGGAATTCAAGGACATGCCCGACCTCAAGCCGGGCGACGAGGTGGAAGTCCTCCTCGAGCACCTCGAGGACCAGGAGGGGTCGGTCGTCCTCTCCAAGAAGAAGGCCGACTTCATGCGCGTCTGGGAGAAGATCCGCGTCGCGTACGAGACGGACCATCCGGTCGAGGGAACGCTCGTCAAGAAGATCAAGGGCGGCGTGGTCGTCGACCTCATGGGCGTCGACGCCTTCCTCCCGGGGTCGCAGATCGCGCTGCGGCGCGTCCCCAACATCGACGAGCTCCTGGGGCAGAAGTACGAGTTCAAGATCATCAAGCTCAACAAGCGCCGCCGCAACATCGTCGTCTCGCGCCGCGTGATCCTCGAGACCGAGCGGGCCGGCAAGCGCGAGAAGCTCATGAAGGAGCTCCAGAAGGACCAGGTCCGGAAGGGCGTGGTCAAGAACATCACCGACTTCGGCGCCTTCATCGACCTCGGGGGCGTCGACGGCCTCCTGCACATCACCGACATGTCGTGGGGGCGCATCTCGCACCCCACCGAGATGGTGCACATCGGGCAGGAGCTCGAGGTCAAGGTCCTCGACATCGACTGGGAGCGCGAGCGCATCTCGCTCGGCCTCAAGCAGCTGCAGCCGTACCCGTGGAAGGACGTCATCGAGAAGTACCCGGTCGGCACGCGCGTCGCCGGCAAGGTCGTCTCGATCACCAACTACGGCGCCTTCATCGAGCTCGAGCCCGGCATCGAGGGGCTCGTGCACATCAGCGAGATGTCGTGGACCCGCAACGTCCGCCATCCGTCCAAGATCGTCTCCATCGGTGAGACCATCGAGGCCGTGGTCCTCAAGGTCGATCCGAACGAGGAGAAGATCTCGCTCGGCATGAAGCAGACCGAGCAGGATCCGTGGATGGTCCTCCCGCTCAAGTACCCGGTCGGGACACGCCTCTCCGGCAAGGTCCGCAACCTCACCTCGTTCGGCGCCTTCGTCGAGATCGAGCCCGGCATCGACGGCCTCATCCACATCTCCGACATGTCCTGGACCAAGCGCGTCCAGCACCCGTCGGAAGTGGTCAAGAAGGGCGACACGGTCGACGTCGTGATCCTCAACATCGACGCCGAGAACAAGCGCATCTCGTTAGGCCTCAAGCAGGCCAGCGAGGATCCGTGGCTCCGCATCGGCGAGACCTACCCGGTCGGCACCGAGCTCCGCGGGCGCGTCGTCCGCCTCATGGAGAAGGGGGTCGTGGTCGACATCGGCAACGACATCGAGGGCTTCGTCCCGCTCTCGCACCTCCCCTCCGACAAGGCCATCACCTCCCCGGCCGACATCTGCTGGGAAGGGATGAACCTCGACCTGCGCGTGGTCGAGGTCGATCCCATCCACCGCCGCATCGTCCTCACCGTCACCGACATCCCGGCGGAGCAGCCCCCCAAGCCGGAGACCCCGTCGAAGATCCACACCGAGGATGGCGACATCGTCGGGGAGATCCCGGTCGAGGAGGAGGCGGCGGGCGAGGAGTAGCCGACTCGGCGCCGCGCCGGAACGTTCGGACGCGGCGACAGGGAGGGTACGCGACGCCGCCCCCGGGGAATCACTCCCCGGGGGCGGCGTCCGTTCCGCCCCCACCGCCCGCGTTTGCCGAGGCCGCACCGCCCGCTAGCTTTCGCGCCCATGAGCATGCGCGAAAAACTCGAGCTCCTCGAGCGCCGACGCGCCGAGTCGGAGCAGGGAGGCGGCCCCGCCCGCATCAAGGCCCAGCACGACAAGGGGAAGCTCTCGGCGCGCGAGCGCCTCGACATCCTCCTCGACGAGGGATCGTTCGTCGAGTACGATCGCTTCGTCACCCACCGCTCCACCGATTTCGGTCTCGACGCGCAGCAGGTCTACGGCGACGGCGTCGTCACCGGGCACGGGCGCATCGACGGGCGCCTCGTCTACGTCTTCTCGCAGGACTTCACCGTCTTTGGCGGCTCGCTCTCCGAGACCTTCGCCGAGAAGATCTGCAAGGTGATGGACCTGGCGATGCGCAACGGGGCACCCGTCATCGGCCTCAACGACTCCGGAGGGGCGCGCATCCAGGAGGGGGTCGTCTCCCTCGGGGGCTATGCCGACATCTTCCTCCGCAACACGCTGGCGTCGGGCGTGGTCCCGCAGATCTCGGCGATCCTCGGCCCCTGCGCCGGCGGCGCCGTCTATTCGCCGGCGATCACCGATTTCGTGTACATGGTGCGCGGTTCCTCGTACATGTTCGTGACCGGCCCCAACGTCGTGAAGACCGTCACGCACGAGGACGTGACCATGGAGCAGCTGGGCGGTGCCGATACGCACGCCGCCACGTCGGGCGTGGCCCACTTCGCCCACGACTCCGAGCTGCAATGCCTGCAGGCCATTCGCGAGCTCTTCCGCTTCATCCCGCAGAACAACCTGGGCGACGCGCCCCGCGGGAGCGGGCGCGACCCGCGGGACCGTCGCGACGAGGCGCTCCTCGACGTCGTCCCGGACAACCCGAACAAGCCCTACGACATCCACGAGGTCATCCGCCGCGTCGTCGACGACGGCGAGTTCTACGAGGTGCACCGGGACTACGCCGGCAACATTGTCGTCGGCTTCGCGCACCTGGGCGGCCACAGCGTCGGGATCGTCGCCAACCAGCCGGCCGTCCTGGCCGGGGTGCTCGACATCAACGCCTCCGTCAAGGCGGCGCGCTTCGTCCGCTTCTGCGACGCCTTCAACATCCCGATCGTGACCTTCGAGGACGTCCCCGGCTTCCTCCCCGGCGTGACGCAGGAGCACGGCGGCATCATCCGGCACGGGGCCAAGCTCCTCTACGCCTACTGCGAGGCGACCGTTCCCAAGCTCACGGTCATCACGCGCAAGGCATACGGCGGAGCCTACGATGTCATGAGCTCCAAGCACATCCGCGGCGACTTCAACGTCGCCTGGCCGACCGCCGAGATCGCCGTGATGGGGCCCAAAGGGGCGGTCGAGATCCTCTTTCGCAAGGAGATCGCCGAGTCCACCGATCCGCAGCAGGCGATGGACGAGCGGGTGGCCGAGTACACGCAGAAGTTCGCCAATCCGTACGTGGCGGCATCGCGCGGCTTCCTCGACGACATCATCGATCCCCGCGACACCCGCCCTCGCCTGATCGACGCGCTGGAGACGCTGCAGGGCAAGCGCGACCGGAATCCCCCCCGCAAGCACGGCAACCTCCCCCTGTAGCGCTGTCTCTCGTCTTCTCGTCCTCTCGTGCTCTGATGTTCAGCAAGCTCCTGGTCGCCAACCGCGGCGAGATCGCCCTGCGGATCATTCGCGCCTGTCGCGAGATGGGGATTCGCTCGGTGGCGGTGTACTCCGACGCCGACGTGCAGGCGCCGCACGTGCGTGAAGCCGACGAGGCGGTCCACATCGGCCCGGCCGCGTCGAGCGAGAGCTACCTCAAGGGCGATCGCATCGTCGAGGTGGCGAAGCGGGTGGGCGCCGAGGCGATCCACCCCGGATACGGCTTCCTGTCGGAGCGCGAGTGGTTCTCGCGCCTCGTGCGCGACTCGGGGCTCGTCTTCGTCGGCCCGCCCCCCGAGGCCATCGCCGCCATGGGGAGCAAGACGGCGGCGCGGCAGCTGGCCATTCGCGCCGGCGTCCCCGTCGTTCCCGGCACGACCGAGGCGCTGCGCGACGCCGCGCAGGCCGCGGAGGTGGCCGAGAGCTTCGGCTATCCGGTCCTGCTCAAGGCGGCGGCGGGTGGGGGGGGCAAGGGGATGCGGGTGGTGCGCGAGCCCAAGGAACTTGCCGGGGCGCTCGACGCGGCGCGCCGCGAGGCGAAGAACGCCTTCGGCGACGACGCGGTGTACGTCGAGAAGTACATCGAGGGGCCGCGCCACGTCGAGATCCAGGTCATCGCCGACCAGCATGGGACCGTCTTGTCGTTAGGCGAGCGCGAGTGCTCGGTGCAGCGGCGCCACCAGAAGATGATCGAGGAGGCGCCGTCGGTGGCGGTCTCGCCCGAGCTGCGCCGCCGCATGGGCGAGACGGCGGTCGCGGCGGCGCGGGCCGCGGGCTACGTCAACGCGGGGACGTGCGAGTTCCTCCTCGACCGGAACGGCGACTTCTACTTCCTCGAGATGAACACCCGCCTCCAGGTGGAGCACCCCGTCACCGAGCTGGTGACCGGGATCGACCTGGTGCAATGGCAGATCCGGGTGGCGGCGGGGGAGCGCCTCCCGTTCCCGGCCGACCTGACCCCGCGCGGGTGGGCCATCGAGTGCCGCATCACGAGCGAGGATCCCGCCAACGGCTTCCTTCCCAGCACGGGGCGCATCGACTATTTGCACCTGCCGGCTGGCCCCGGGGTCCGCTGGGACGGGGGGATCGAGGTCGGGACGACCGTCGGGCTGCACTACGACCCGATGCTCGCCAAGCTGATTGTCTGGGGCGCGACCCGCGAGCAGGCCGTCGCGCGCATGCACCGGGCGCTCCGGGAGCTCACCATCGTCGGCGTCGAGACGTCGCGCGAGTTCCACCTGCGCGTCATGGAAGACCCGGAGTTCCAGCGGGGGGAGATCGAGATCCAGTGGCTCGAGCGGCGCCTCCCCGACCTGCTCGGCCGCAAGGCCCCGGCCGAGCGGGTGCGGGCGGCGGCCATCGCGGCCGCGCTCCTGGCCGATCGCGACCGCCTGACGCGCCGCATGGGGGTGTCGCCCGCCCCGGTGGGGAACGGACGCAACGGCGCGACCGCTCCCGCCCCCGATGCCTGGGCGCTGGCCGCCCGGCGCGAAGCGGTCCGCTAGCCCATGCACGCCACCGTGCGCGTCGAGTCGATCGCGGCGGGCGGTGCCGGCGTGTCCCGGGTCGATGGCCTGGTCGTCTTCACGCCGCGCACGGCCCCGGGCGACCTCGCCGAAATCCGGTACACCACGCGCGATCGCCTCGCCCACGGTCGCGTGGTGCGCATCGTGGAGCCGTCGTCCGCGCGCGTCGCGCCGCGCTGCGGGCACTTCGACGGCGACCGCTGCGGCGGATGCCAGCTGCAACACCTTTCGGGCGCGGCCCAGCGCGAGGCCAAGCGACGCATCGTCGCCGATGCGATGGCCCGCATCGCGAAACGCCCGGTCGACGTCGCTCCCGTCATCCCCAGCCCCTCCGACTGGGAGTACCGCAACAAGCTCACCCTGGCCATGCGGTGGCGGGGGGGCGAGTGGCGGGCGGGGCTGCACCAGTGGGACGACGTCGACCGCGTCTTCGCCCTGCGCGAATGCCCCATCACGCACCCCCGCGTGCTGGACGGGTGGCGCGCGGTGCTGCGGGCGGCGGACGCGCTCCCTCGTCAGGCGGAGCTGCGCGGGGCCGTCCGGCTGGTGGACGACACCCTGGCGTTCATCCTGGAGGGCGTGGCCCGATGGCCGCAGGCGCGCGACTTTGCCGAGCGCACCCCGGAACTGGCGATCGTGCGCTGGATCGACTCCCAGGGGCGTGCGCACGACGTCCGCGACGTCGATGCCGAGCGCCCGGCGGCCTCGTTCGGGCAGGTGAACCCCGCGATGGCGGCGCGGCTCCATGCCGACGTGGTGGAGGCGGTGCTCGCCACCGGCGCGCGCGCGGTGGTCGACTGCTACGCGGGTGACGGGGCCACGGCGCTCCCGCTGGCCGAGGCCGGGGTCCGCGTGACGGCGATCGAGCTGGATCGCGAGGCGTCGGCGCATGCGGCCCGTCGCCTTCCGCGGGGGTCGCTGGCCGTCTGCGCGCGCGTCGAGGACGCCCTCCCGTTGCACCTCCCGGCCGACGTGGTGATCCTCAACCCACCCCGCACCGGCGTCGACGCGCGGGTGTGCGCGGCGCTCGAGGACGCACGAGGCCCGCGCGCGCCGCACGTGGTCTACGTGAGCTGCAACCCGGCGACGCTGGCGCGCGACCTGGCACGGCTCCCCTCGTTCCGCGTGCTCCGCGTGCAGCCCTACGACATGTTTCCCCAGACCGCGCACGTGGAGACGCTGTGCGTGCTCACCCCGGAGGATCGCGCGTGAAGTACATCGTCGACGTGAATGGAGAGCGCCTCGAGGTGGAGCTGGACGCCGCGGGGGTGCAAGTGGACGGCGAGCGCGTCGCCGCGCACCTGGCCGACGTGGAAGGAACCCCCATCCAGGTGGTGACCATCGGCGGCGAGTCGCACCGGGTCGCCGTCCGCCGTGGCGACGGACGCGGTCGTTATGCAATCTGGATGGACGGATACCGGTATGAGGTCGAGGCACTCGACGAACGGATGCGGACCATTCGCGACCTCACGGCCGCCGCTGCGGCGAGCGATGGGCCGCGCCCCCTCGTCGCCCCCATGCCCGGGCTCATCGTGCGCGTCACCATCGAGGAAGGCGATGCCGTGGAGGCGGGGCAGGGGGTGGTGGTGATGGAGGCGATGAAGATGGAGAACGAGCTGCGGGCCGCGAGTGCGGGGACGGTTAAGGCGATTCACATCCAGCCGGGAACGGCTGTCGAGAAGGGGGCCCTCCTAGTAGAGTTCGCGTAGTCGCTGGGGCTTCCGTTCATCCCTCGCCGGAACCCCTCGGCACCCTGGAATCGCTGTCCACGGCAGGCGGGCGATGGTCGACCAGTCGAACTCGGTTGAACCAACGCCTCGCGCCGTGCGTTCAGCACACGTCTGCCCCGGGGCGCGTGCGGACGCGCGCTCGGCGGACGCGGTCCCCTTTTCCCTCCACAGGAGAGGCGTATGCACGAGATCTCTCGTTGGCGCAGGAGGCTCTACGTCGCGCTGGCTGGCGTCGTGGGCCTAACGAGTGTCGCGTCGGCACAAGCCGGCACGGGCTCGGTAACAGGTGTCATCACCGACCGCGAGTCGAAGGCCCCCATCGAGGGGGCGCGCATCGTGGTCACCGGTACCACCCTCGAGACGCAGAGCAACGCGAAGGGCGAGTACCGCCTCGTCGGGCTTCGCGCGGGGGTGAACCAGGTCGGCGTCCTGCGCATCGGCTATCGCGCCGGCGCCGACACGGTGCGGGTGCAGGCGAATGAGACGGCGACGCTGAACTTCGAGCTCGCCAAGACGGTCACGACGCTGCAGGAACTCGTCGTCACCGGGACGGTGGGGAACCAGGAGCGCCGCGCCCAGCCGGCGCAGGTGGCCTCGGTGTCCGCGACCGACATCAAGGAGAACGCGGTCGTCAACAACGTCAACGACATGCTCCAGTCGCGCGTCCCCGGCATCGCCGTGAACGCGGCGTCCGGCACGGCGGGGACGAACCGGACGATCCGCATCCGCGGCGCGTCGTCCATCTCGCTCTCCAACCAGCCGATCATCTTCATCGACGGCGTGCGCTTCAACGAGGGGACGGTGAACCTCGGCCTCAATGGGCAGCTCACCGACCGCCTCAACGACCTCAACCCCGACGACATCGAGAACATCGAGGTCGTGAAGGGGCCGGCGGCGGCCACGCTGTACGGCGCCGACGCCTCGGCGGGGGTCATCCAGATCATCACCAAGAAGGGGCGCGCGGGCACCGCCTCGTTCCAGCAGACGGTCCGCGCCGAGTACGGCCAGGCCGATCTCAACTGGACCCCGCCGTCCAACTACGGCAACTGCACCGCCTCGCTCATCGCCGCCAACAGCCCCAACCCGCTGTGCCGCGGGCAGGCGCTGGGGACGCTCGTCAGCGACAACCCGCTGGCCCGTGAGGGGGGCATCCGCACCGGCGCCGACCAGCTGTTCGGCTGGACCGGGCGTGGCGGCGGCCAGAACTACGGTTACTTCCTGTCTGCGAGTGCCGATCGCAACATCGGCACGCTCCCGAGCAACGACTTCCGGCGCTACTCCTGGCGCTCGAACTTCAACTGGATCCCGAACGCCAAGGTCACCCTCGAGGCCGGCGTTTCGTCGATCCTCTCGAAGACGGTGCTCCCCGACAACGACAACAACATCTACGGCTACCTGGGTGGCGCCATGCTCGGCTCGCCCCTCACGCGCCGTGACGATGGCGTTCCGTCGCAGAACGGGTGGTTCGGCTTCAACCGCGGCGTCGATGCCATCGCGGCCATCCAGAACGAGCTCGACACCCGCCGCAACATCCTGAACGCGACCGCCACGTACCTCCCGGCGTCGTGGCTCAAGAGCCGCTTCACCGTCGGCGCCGACCTGCTCAATGACGAGGCGACGCGCTACTTCCCGAAGAACAGCGGGACCAACTACGGCGGCGACCTGAACCTCGGCAGCAACACGCAGACCCGCATCGGGATCCAGCGCTTCACCGTCGACTGGATCAACGACGCCAACAAGTCGTTCGGCGCCGAGAGCCAGTACCAGCTCAACGTCTCGGCCGGTTTCCAGGCCATCGCCACCCGCACCGACAACCTCGGGGCGACGGGGCAGGGCTTCGTGACGAACTCGGCGAACGTCATCAGCAACGCGTCGACGACCTCGGCGACGGGGACGCGCAACGAGGTGCGCCAGTACGGCTGGCTGTCGCAGCTACAACTCGGCATCCGCGACCGCATCTTCATCCAGGCCGGCGCCCGCCTCGACGACTTCTCGGCGTTCGGGACCGGCGTCGAGCCGATCCTCCTCCCGAAGGTCGGGGTGTCGTGGGTCCTCTCGGACGAGTCGTGGTTCCCGCAGAACAGCTTCTTCTCCTCGTTCCGCGGCCGTGTCGCCTACGGGACGACGGGGCGTGCGCCGGGCGCTGGCGCCGCCTTGCAGACGTTGCAGGCGGCCCCGTACGCGGTGCAGCAGGGGGCGTCGATCGTGACTTCCGCCGGCGCCGTGCCGTTCAACCCCGGCAACGTGGACCTCAAGCCGGAGCGCGGCGTGGAGTACGAGCTGGGCTTCGACGCGTCGTTCCTCAACGACCGCGCGCGCGTCGAGTTCACCTACTTCAACAAGACGTCGCTCGACCTCATCCTGCAGCCGCAGCTCCCGCCGTCGCTCGGGTTCCAGCAGAACCCGTTCAAGAACATCGGCGAGGTGCTGAACAGCGGCTTCGAGGTCGGGATCACCGGCGACATGCTCCGCAAGCGCAACTTCCAGTGGGAGACGCGCGTCAACTTCAACACCCTGCATAACGAGATCGTCGACCTCGGCGAGGTGGCGCCCTTCGGGACGCTCAACCGCTTCACCGAGGGCTTCCAGATGGGGTCGTTCGTGTCGAAGCGGATCAAGAACATCAACGAGGCGACCGGCGTGGTGACCGTGGCCGACACCTTCGAGGTGGTGGGCAATGCCCTCCCGACCTTCGAGGCGTCGTGGAGCAACACCTTCACGCTCTTCCGCAACTTCCGCATCTCGACGCTCATCGACACCAAGCAGGACTTCCTCATCAACAACCTCACGGACTTCTTCCGCGAGACCCAGCTCGTCCGCAGCAACCGGCGCCTGGATCCGACCGTCCTCACGGCGCGCGAGCGCCTGCGTCGCTATGGCAACCAGGCCTCGGGCCAGCCGGCCTTCGTCCAGCTCAACGGGCAGGGGACCACGGTGGACCAGACGCGCGACGCCTACCTGCAGCCGGGCGACTTCATCCGCTTCCGCGAGCTGGGGGTGACCTACAACGTCCCGCCGCGCCTCCTGCAGGGCTTCCTCGGGACGCGCACCGCGTCGATCGGCTTCGCCATGCAGAACGTGGCGCTGTGGACCGACTACGAGGGGGCCGATCCCGAGGTCGTCACCGATCCGACCGCTGCGTTCGGTGTCGGGCGCCAGGACTTCCTCACGCTTCCCAACCCGAAGCGTGCGCTCCTCCGTCTCAACATCTCCTTCTAACGCGAGGCCAACATGACGAGATACCAGCGCGCCATCCGGCGCACGCTCGGTGCCGCCGCGGTCCTTGCGAGCGTAGGCTGCAACGATTTCCTCACGGTCGAGAACCCGAACGTCGTCGACGTCTCGGCCATCGACCCGGTCAAGGACGCGACCACGCTCGCCCTCTCGGCGCAGCAGAACTTCGCCGTCGCCCTCGGGTGGTCGGTGATGTACTCCTCGTGGTTCAACGGGGAGAGCATCGTCGCCGAGACCTTCCCGACGCGTAACGAGTTCGGGCGGCGCGACACCAACGAGTCCAACGGGTCACTCAACACGGACGTCTGGGTGCCGATGTCGCTCTCGGCGGCATCCACGAAGATTGTCCTCGACCTGGCGCTCCCGACGCCGGCCTCGAACATCAACCTGGCCCGGGCGTCGCTCTGGCGCGGCTACACCTTCATCCTGATGGCGCAGGACTTCTGCACCGGTGTCGTGGATGGCGGGTCGGAGCTGACGACCGCGAACATGCTCGACTCGGCGGTGGTGCACTTCACCAACGCCATCGGCATCGGGACGGCCAACGGCACCGCGGACGGTGTGGCGATCGCCAATGCGGCCAAGGTCGGCCGGGCGCGCGCGCACCTGCAGGCGGGGCGCGGCGCGCAGGCGGCGGCCGACGCGGCGTCGGTCCCGGCGGGCTTCACCTTCAGCCTCCCGTTCGTGGACAACCTGGCCCAGCGTACGCGCCTCGGAAACCGCTTCTGGCAGTTCACCTCCGATCGCGGGTCGATCGGGGTGGCCGAGGCCTTCCGCGTGCGTCCGGACACGCGCGTCCCCTACAAGACGCCGTCCGAGCACACGCTGCCGCCACAGGACGCTTCGACCGGGGCGTTCTACATCCAGAACAAGTACCCGGGCTTCGACGCGCCGGTGCGCGTGGCGTCCAAGCTCGAGGCCGATTACATCGCGGCCGAGGTGGCCGGGTCGGCGGCGCAGCTGGCGCTGATCGGTGCTCGCCGTGCGGCCGCCGGCGTCGGGGCCTATACGGGCCCGACCGACGCGGCCTCGGTGCTCAAGGAGTTCCTGTGGCAGAAGTCGCTCGACTTCTTCCTCGAGGGACAGCGCCAGGGTGACTGGCGCCGCCAGCCGAACGCGATGACGGGCATCCCCGTCCCGGGGGCACCGTACTTCAAGCCCGGCTTCCCGGCCATCGGCAGCAAGACCTGCTACCCGCTGCCGTTGTCGGAGCGTGACAACAACGTGAACCTGAAGGGGAAGTAGCGGTTCGATCACCCCGCGTTCCCACGGGCGCGGGGGGCAGGGCGCCGCCGGATGATCGCGATCCGGCGGCGCCCTCGTTGTTGGTGGGGGCAACTTGTCGCCTGACATGGAGTTGTCCGTTGACACGCCCCCCGTGCCTGTCTAGCTTGCAAGTCTGCCAAAAAGCGCGTTTCTGCCATTCGTTTCCGATCATGAAGACATTTTCCGCGACTCCCAAGGACATCGACCGGCGCTGGTACATCGTCGACGCCGACGGCATGGTGCTTGGGCGTCTCGCCTCCGAGATCGCGAAGATCCTTCGCGGCAAGCACAAGCCGATCTACACGCCGCACATGGACACGGGTGACAACGTCATCGTCATCAACGCGTCCAAGGTGAAGGTGACGGGGCGCAAGGCCGAGCAGAAGCGGTACTTCCGTCACACGGGCTACATGGGACACGAGAAGTACACGCCGTTCAGCAAGATGATCGAGACGCACCCGGAGCGCGTGATCGAGAAGGCGGTGCACGGGATGCTCCCGAAGTCCGCGCTGGCGCGCCAGGTGCTGCGCCTCAAGCTCCGCGTGTATGCCGATGCGAACCACCCGCACGTCGCCCAGAAGCCGACGGCGTTGACCTTCAACAGCAAGAGTGAGTAGGGATGGCTGAGAACGCGCAGATTCACGCTGTCGGCCGCCGCAAGGAGGCGGTCTGCCGCGTGTACGTGAAGCCCGGCTCGGGCAAGTGGGACGTCAACGGCCGCACGTTAGGCGATTACTTCCCGCGCCCCACCCTGGTGACGGCCATCCAGCAGCCGTTCACGGCGACCGACTCGCTCGGCCGCTTCGACGTCAAGGCGCACGTGGAAGGGGGCGGCCTCACCGGCCAGGCCGGGGCACTCCGCCTCGCCGTGGCCCGCGCCCTCGTCGAGATGGACGAGGCCAACCGCCGCAAGCTGCGCGACCTCGGCCTCCTCACGCGCGACGCCCGTGCGGTCGAGCGCAAGAAGCCGGGGCGTCCCGGCGCCCGCAAGCGCTTCCAGTTCTCCAAGCGCTAGCAGTACCCGCGGGGAGACGGTTCGCCCGTCTCCCCGCCTCCTACCTCGCACTTCTCCCGAGCCTCCGCGGGTGCCAGCCCAGCTGGTCGTAGGCGGCGTTGAAGGAGAAGGTCGATCAACCCAAACGATCAGCAACGCATTCCGATGTCCTCCCCGACCCTCGAACAGCTCCTCGAAGCCGGCGTCCACTTCGGCCACCAGACGCGCCGGTGGAACCCGAAGATGCGCCGGTTCATTTTTGCCGAGCGCAACGGCATCCACATCATCGACCTGCAGAAGACCCTTCGGCAGGCCGAACTCGCGCAGAAGCTGGTGCGCGACGTGATCCTGCGCGGCGACAACGTCCTCTTCGTCTGCACCAAGCGGCAGCTGGCCGCCATCGTGAAGGGCGAGGCGGAGCGCTGCGGCGCCATGCACGTCACCGAGCGCTGGCTGGGCGGCCTCCTCACGAACTTCCAGACCGTCAAGAAGCAGACGCGTCGCCTCAAGGAGCTCGAGTCGGGGTCCGAGGCCGGTGGTGACTTCGAGAACTACACCAAGAAGGAGCAGCTCCTGCTCTCGCGGCAGCGCGACAAGCTCTCCAAGAACCTGTCCGGCATCAAGAACATGGGGCGCCTCCCGGGGCTCCTGTTCATCGTCGACTCCAAGAAGGAGCGCATCGCCGTCTCCGAGGCCAACAAGCTCGGCCTCCCGATGGTCGCCATCTGCGACACGAACTCCGATCCGGACCTCATCACGGTTCCGATCGCCGGCAACGACGACGCGATCCGCTCGGTCGAGCTGATCACCCGCATGATTGCCGACACGATCATCGAGGCGCGCCGCGAGGCCCCGGTCCGCTCGCAGGAAGAGGACGCCGAGGAGAGCACCTACAGCTCCGATCGCGGTCTCGAGCCGGCCGCCGCGGGTGGCAGCGACGAGGAGCGGCGCAAGCGCCGTCGCCCGCGTCGCCGTCGGGCCAAGCCCGAGGCGATCGCAGCTCGCCTCAAGACGGGCGAGACGGCGGGCGAGGGCGGTGAGAGCGGGGACGCGGGCGATGCGAGCGATGCCGGCGAGGCCGGCGGAGACGACAGCGCCGAGTAGACATCACGTGCAGTGGGCGCCCCAGCCGGCGCGCCCACCGCTCCGACGGGGGAAGCGAAGCCGATTCCTCCATCTTCCGTCAGCAATGACCAGCGCCGCCGGCACACCAGCCGGCGGCGTTCTCACGATCCGCAGGATCCTGCGAAGGACGACACCATGAGCAAGCCGATCACGGCGAAGGACATCGCCGACCTCCGCGCCCGTACCGGCGCTGGCATGATGGACTGCAAGAAGGCGCTCGAGGAGGCCGAGGGCGATACCGAGAAGGCGATCGCGATCCTCCGGACCAAGGGGATTGCCAAGGCCGACAAGCGCGCCGGGCGCGCCGCCTCCGAAGGGCGCATCGTCGCCCTGGCCGCCCCCGATGGCAGGAGCATCGCGCTCGTCGAGGTGAACTCGGAGACCGACTTCGTGTCCCGCAACGACGAGTTCGGCGCCCTGGCCCAGTCGCTCGCCGTGCAGGTGCACCAGGACGAGTCCATCGACCATGTCGTCGGCGTCGCCGGCGAGGGGACGCTCTTTGCCCAGCCCTACCACGCCGACACCTCCAAGACGGTCGAGGAGGCGGTGAAGGCCGCCTCGGCCAAGACCGGGGAGAACGTGGTGCTGCGCCGCTACGCGCGCTTCGCCACGACCGGCGCGTTAGGCAGCTACGTGCACTTCAACCACAAGGTCGCGGCGCTCGTCGAGATCACCGGGGGGAGCGGCGCGGCCGTCGAGGCCCTCGCCCGCGAGGTGGCCGAGCACGTCGCGGCCGGCGTCCCGCGCGTCCCCCTCGCCACCACGCGCGAGGAGGTCCCGGCCAGCTTCATCGCCAGCGAGCGCGCCATCTTCGAGGCCCAGGCCAAGGAGAGCGGCAAGCCTGACGCCATCGTGCAGAAGATGGTCGACGGCCGCGTGTCGAAACTCTACGGCGAGATCGTCCTCACCGAGCAGCCCTGGGTGCGCGACGACTCCAAGACGATCCAGCAGCGCGTCGACGAGGTCGCCAAGAGCGTCGGCGCCCCGCTCGCCGTGCGCCGCTTCGTCCGCTTCCAGATGGGCGAGGAGTAAGCGTCCGTGACCGAGTCCCCCGCCACGTACCGTCGCATCCTGCTCAAGCTCTCCGGCGAGGCCCTCGCCGGGGAGAAGGGCTCCGGCTTCGACTTCGAGCGCGTCAACCAGTTCGCGGACGAGATCAAGGCCGTGGTCGAGACGGGCGTCGGCGTGGGGCTCGTCATCGGCGGCGGGAACATGGTCCGGGGGACGCAGCTGGCGGCCCTCGGGATGGACCGCGTCGCCGCCGACTACATGGGGATGCTGGGCACCGTCATCAACGCCCTGGCGCTCCAGGACGTCCTGGAGAAGAAAGGGCTCGACACGCGCGTGATGACCGCCATCCGCATGGAGGAGCTGGCCGAACCCTACATCCGCCGGCGTGCGCTGCGCCATTTCGAGAAGGGGCGCATCGTGATCTTTGCCGCCGGCACCGGCAATCCGTACTTTAGCACCGACACGGCGGCGGCCCTGCGCGCCATCCAGATCAAGGCCGACGTCATCATCAAGGCGACCAGCGTCGACGGGGTGTATTCCGCCGACCCCAAGAAGGACCCCAGCGCCAGGCGCTACGAGCAGATCTCCTACCGCGACGTGATGCTCGAGGAGCTGGGAGTGATGGACCAGACGGCGGTGACGCTCTGCAAGGAGAACAAGCTGCCGCTGATCGTTCTCAACATTCACGAGAAGGGCGCCGTCGCGCGCGCGGTGCGCGGCGAGCGCGTGGGGACCATCGTCCGATGAGCTCGATCCAGAACATCATGAAGGACACGCGGGCGCACATGGAAAAGGCGCTCGAGAACTCGAAGCAGGAGTTCACCTCCATCCGTTCCGGGAAGGCCAACCCCACCATGCTCGACACGGTGCGGGTGGAGATGTACGGCTCGCACATGGCGCTCAACCAGGTGGCCAACGTGAGCAGCCCGGAGCCCCGCCTCCTCGTCGTCACCCCCTTCGACAAGGGACAGGTGAAGGCGGTGGAGAAGGCGATCCGCGAGTCGGACCTCGGCCTCGACCCCGCCATCCAGGGGTCGCTCATCCGCGTCCCGCTCCCGGCCATGAACGAGCAACGCCGCAAGGAGCTGGTGAAGGTCGTGCACAAGCTGGCGGAGGAAGGGCGCATTTCCATCCGCCACTGGCGCACCGAGGCGCGCGATCGCTTCAAGAAGCTCGAGGGGGTCTCGGAGGACGACGTCAAGCATGCCGAGCGGGAGCTGCAGAAGCTGCACGACGACTTCGTCGCCCGGATCGACGGGATGGTGAAGGTGAAGGAAGCAGAAATCATGGAAGTCTGAGCGCAGGGCGCGATGGGTGAGCTCGCCCGGCGCGTGGTCGTGGCGCTCATCGCGGCCCCGCTCGCCATCGGCATGGTGTACCTCGGCGGACTCCCGTTCGCCGCCTTCCTCGGGGTCGTCGGTGGCGCCGGGGCCTGGGAGCTCTATCGCCTGGCCCGGCACGGGGGCGTCGACGCCATGGATGCGTTAGGCGTCCCGGTCGCCGTGGCGCTCCCGCTGCTGGTCCACCTCGACCGGCTGCAGCTGTTGCGCAGCCCGGCCGCCGTCGGGGGGGTGACCTTCGTCGCGCTGCTCGGCGCGTCCATCTGGGCGCGCGGCGTCGGCGGACGCCCGCTGGAGTCGGTCGCGGTCACCGTCTTCGGCGCCCTCTACACCGGGGGGATGCTGGCCTTCGGCTACGCGCTGCGGCATCACCGCTTCGTCATCGAAGCGGCCGCCGGGACCGCCCTCGTGCTGTTCCCCGTGATCCTCACCTGGGCGTCGGACATCGGCGCCTACTTCATCGGGCGCGCGTTCGGCAAGGCGAAGCTCATTCCCTCGGTGAGCCCGGGCAAGACGCGGGCCGGGGCGGTCGGTGCGCTCGTCGTCACCATGGCCGCGGCGTACGCGTACAACGTGCACGTCCTGCGCCCCTGGTCGCAGCTCGCCCTCGCCCCCTGGACCGCCGTCATCTTCGGCCTTCTCGTGAGCCTCGCGGCGCAGGTCGGCGACCTCGCCGAGTCGCTGCTCAAGCGCGAGGCCGGGGTGAAGGACTCGTCGCATCTCCTCCCGGGGCACGGCGGGATCCTCGACCGGCTCGACTCGCTCTTCTTCGTCCTCCCCCTGGCGTACCTCGTCCTCGGGCGCCTGCTCATCGCCGCGCCGCTGTGAGCCGTCAGCCGCAAGGCGTCGCCCTCCTCGGGTCGACCGGGTCGATCGGCCGGTCGGCGCTGCGCGTCCTCGCCCGCCACCCGGATCGCTTCCGCGTCGCCGCACTCACGGCGCACTCGAACGCCGAGGAGCTGGCGGCGCAGGCCGACGCGTTCCACCCCACCTTTGTGGGGCTGGTCGAGAACGGCGAGTCGGCTCGGCCGCACTGGCATCGTGGCCGCGCCGCCACCGTGGAGGCGGCGACGCTCCCGGGCGTCGAGGTGGTCATCAACGCCATCGTCGGGGCCGCGGGGCTCGAGGCGACCCTGGCGGCGCTCGCCGCCGGCAAGCGCGTGGCGCTGGCCAACAAGGAGTCGCTGGTGGTGGCCGGGGCGCTGGTCGAGGCGGAGGCGGCACGCGGGGGCGGAGCGATCGTCCCGGTCGACAGCGAGCACTCCGCGATCCTCCAGTGCGTCGCGGCCCGTCCCCTGTCCGAGGTTCGCCGCCTCATCATCACCGCCTCCGGGGGGCCCTTTCGCACCTGGCCGGCCGAACGGCTCCTCGAGGCACGCCTCGAGGACGCGCTCAACCACCCCACCTGGCGCATGGGGCGGAAGATCACCGTCGACAGCGCCACGCTGGCCAACAAGGCGCTCGAGGTCATCGAGGCCCACTTCCTGTTCGGCCTCCCGTTCGACCGCATCGAAGTGGTCGTCCACCCGCAGAGCATCATCCACTCGATGGTGGAATTCGTGGACGGGAGCGTGGTGGCCCAGATGGGCGTTCCCAGCATGGAGCTGCCGATCCTCTACGCCCTGACCCACCCGGAGCGTATCGCCGACGACGGGGTAACACGCTTCGACCCCGTCGCCTCGTCGCCGCTCACGTTCGAGCCGGTGCGGCATGACGCCTTTCCCGCGCTCGCCCTCGGCGTCGAAGCGGGACGACGGGGAGGGGCGGCACCAGCCGTGTTCAACGCGGCCAACGAACAGGCCGTCGCGCTCTTTCTGGCGGGGGCCATCGACTTCCACGACATTTCGTCGGCCATCGACTCGGCGCTGCGCGCACTTCACGCGGCGCCAGGCGGCGACCTCGAAGCGCTGCTCGCCGCCGATGCGGCGGCACGCCATCACGTCAAGGACCTGTTCGCATGCTGAAGTTCCTCGCTCCACTCCTGGTGTTCGGGGTCGTGGTGTTCGTGCACGAGCTCGGGCACTTCATCGCCGCCAAGCTCACGCGTGTCTATGCCCCGGTCTTCGCCTTCGGCTGGGGGCCGCGCCTGTTCGGCTTCAAGTGGGGCGAGACCGACTACCGCTGGTCATGGTTCCCCATCGGGGGCTTCGTCGCCATGGCGACGAAGGACGCCGAGGCGGTGTCGGCCATCGAGGGCAACACGGAGCTCGGCGGTGCAGGCGATGCCCAGGGGGAAAGGGAGGGGGAGGGGGAAGGGGAGGTCCCCGGCCACCAGCGTGGCCTCAACCCGATCCCGTTCGATCCCGACGCGTTGAAGCCGTTCGGTCCGCACCCGGTGCCGAGCGATCGGTGGATCGAGTCGAAGTCGCTCGCGGCCAAGGTCTTCATCCTGTCGGCCGGCGTGCTGATGAACGTCGTGCTCGCGCTGGTCGTCTCGATCGGCGCCATCAAGGGATTCGGGCGAGCCTATATCCCGGCGGTGGTGGATTCAGTGGTGGCCGGGATGCCGGCCAACGCCGCCGGCCTGCAGCGTGGCGACAGCGTCACGGCGCTCAACGGGAAGCCGGTCGCCCGCTGGACGGAGCTGCTCGAGACGGTGTCCATGTCGGCGGGACGGCCGATCGAGGTCACGGTCGTGCGCCCGACGGGCGAACAGGTCACGCTGACCATGACGCCGGTCCTGAGCGATGACCTGGACGCGGTGACCGGCGCACCCATCAAGGTCGGACGCGTCGGCGTCGCGCCGCGGGCGCGCCCCGCGCGGGAGGCGGTCGGGATGGGGGAGGCGGTGGTGGCGGGGTGGGACGCCACGTGGCGGATGGGCGGGGCCGTGGTGAAGGTCGTCGGCGGGCTCTTCTCGGGACAGGTCTCGGTGAAGCAGCTCGGCGGGCCGATCGCGATTGCCCGTACGTCGTTCGAGGCGGCGAAGAGCGGATGGGAGGAGCTGCTCGGGCTCCTGGCCTTCCTCAGCATCAACGTCGCCGTGCTCAACCTGCTCCCGATCCCGTTGCTCGATGGCGGCCAGATCCTCCTGCGGGTGGTCGAGGCGGCCAAGGGAAGCGAGTTCAGCGCGCGGACGCAGGAGGTCATCATGCGCGTGGGCGTCCTGGCCATTGCCCTGCTGTTCGCGCTCGTGATGTTCAACGACCTCAAGGGACTCGTCGGGCAGTTCTTCCGATGACCGTGCGACAGCTGCTGGCGGCCGTCTTCCTGCTCCTCGCCGTCACCGGATCGGCGCACGCGCAGCTGAAGGGTGTCCGGTTCGAGGTCGCGAGCGTGGGCGACACCACCCTGACGTTTCGGGCCGGGACCGAGCGGTGGCTCAAGGCGGGGCAGCGCGGCATCGCCGTCGACCCGCGGAAGCGGGACGTCCTGGTGGCCCGCCTGCGCATCGCATCGGTCGACCGCGCCGGCCTGGTGACGGCGGTGGTGACGGGGCAGACGACCGCCGTCACCACCGATCACGTGGTGCTGATGCAGGAAGTGCCATCGCCGTGGTACCGGCGACGCACCTTCTGGACGGGGATGGTGATGGGCGCCGCGTTAGGCGCGGTGGCCGGTGCGCAGTTCTGATCCGCGCGCGCCTAGCGCTCGCAGATCACGCTGAACGTGAGGCGCGTCGTGCGGTCGGCGGCCACCATGACGTTGTCGTCGGAGTAGGGCGCGCAGAGCGGCTGTTGCGCGCTCACGCGGTACTGGCCCACGGGAACCACGACCCCTCCGTCCAGTGGCAGCCCCCCCTCACGCCGCACGGCGCCGTCGGCCGAGACGACCGAGTAGCGTGCCCCGCTGGTCACGTTGCGCAGGTTGATGACGATGGTGCCGCAGCTGCGCGGGGTGAGCGTCACGGAATGCGCGCCCCCGGCCCGCACCCGGACGCGCTGCTCCACCGATGCCCAGGAGCAGCCGCCGATGGCCGGGATCGAGGCCCCGACGAGATACTCTCCCGGCTTGAGCGAATCGTTGCGCCACGTCCCGTCGCTCACGGCCTGTCCGTTCACCGTGATCCTGGCGCTGGGCGGGGCCACCACCGCCAGGCGCCCGGTGGTGGGAGCGGCCGGGCGCGGACGTCCGGCCTCGCCGGCGCGAGCCGCGCTGTCGCCCCTGGTCACCGAATCGGGACGCGATCCGACGTTGGCCGCGGCGGGAGCGCCGGTCGCCGTGGTCGCGGCGGCGGAATCCCGGGCGAGTGAATCGCGCGCCGAGGCCGCGCCCCCGCGAATCGCCTCCCGCCGCGTCGCCAGGGCGACCGCCGCCCCGCCGAGCGCGACGACCAGGACGACCAGGGGGGCCACGCGCCTCCACCCCCTGGTCGAGCGCACCAGCTCGAGGGGGGTGACGAGCGTCGGCATCTCTGCCGGCGAGAGGTACGAAGTGCGGGGCCCCGCCTCGTTGGGATGCGCCAGGACCGCGGCCAGCTCGTCCGCCAGCTGCTCGCCCGTGGTCGGCCGATCGTCCGGGTGCTTGGCCAGGCAGCGAAGGATCACGCGCTCGAAGGCGGGGGAGATGGCCGCGTTGATGCTGCGCGGGCTGGGCGGGTTCTCCTCCACGTGCTGCCGGGCGATCTCGTACCAGTCGTCCCCTTCGAAGGGGAGGCGCCCGGTCGCGGCGCGATAGAGCGAAACGCCGAGGGAATAGATGTCCGCCCGCCCGTCGAGCGGCTTGGCTCGCGCCTGCTCCGGGGCGAAGTACTGGGGGGTGCCGACCACCATGTTCGTCCCGGTCTGGTTGGTGTAGCCGGTCACTGCCCGGGCGATCCCGAAGTCGGCCACGACGGCGTTGCCGTGGGGGTCGAAGAGGATGTTGTCGACCTTGATGTCGCGATGGACGACCCCCTCCCGGTGGGCGAAGCCGAGGGCGCGGGCGACGTCGATCCCGACCCGGACGACGAATTCCTCGGGGAGATAGGGGGTGGCCTCCAGCTTGTCCGCGAGCCCGGAGGGGAGGTAGTCCATCGCGAAGTAGACCGCGTCGCCGTCGCGGCCGACGGCGTAGATCTTCACGATGTTCGGGTGGCGGAGCTTGGCGGCGGTGGACGCCTCGCGGCGGAAGCGCTCCTCGAAGGAGGGGTCCCCGGCGAACTGGGGCTTGAGCACCTTGAGGGCGACCGGGATGTCGAGTTCCGGGTCGTAGCCGCGGTAAACCCACGCGAAGCCGCCGGAGCCAATGAGCTCGTCGACCCGGTACTTGCCGAGAAACTTTCCGAGATAGCGCTCAGGCACCGAGGGACGACTTTACAGTGTTAAGCGCGTCGAGTAATTTAGCTGTCTCCAAATGACTTAGCGCACGAGCGCGGCCGTCCGCGCGGGGAATATACCACATGGCATTTGAAAAAGCAGCGACGATCAAGAAGTACCAGGCGTCCGAGAACGACACCGGCTCCACGCGTGTGCAGGTGGCGGTGCTCACGGAACGCATCAACTACCTCACCGAGCATTTCAAGGCGCACGCCAAGGACCATCACAGCCGCCGCGGGCTGCTGAAGATGGTCGGGAAGCGCCGCCGACTTCTCGAGTACCTCAAGCGCAATGACGTCGAGGGGTATCGGCAGGTCATCGGTGAGCTCGGGCTCCGTCACTAACAGTCGTCGCTCCCAACGCAATCGCGCGGCCGCCCCAATGGGGCCCGCGCGTTTTGTGTTCTAACAGTCCCAGTCACAGACACCTCATGCAACGTCTGGAAAAGTCCTTCGCGGGGCGCCGTCTCGTCATCGAGACCGGGCGCATGGCCAAGCAGGCCGCCGGCTCCGCGGTTGTGCAGTTCGGTGACACGATGGTCATCGCCGCGGTCACCGTCAGCGACAACCAGTCGCCGCTCCCGTTCTTCCCCCTCACCGTCGAGTACCGCGAGAAGACGTACGCCGCCGGGAAGATCCCCGGGGGCTTCATCAAGCGCGAGGGGCGCCCCCACGATCACGAGATCCTCGCGGCGCGCATCATCGACCGCTCGATCCGCCCGCTCTTCCCCGAAGGGTTCAAGAACGAGGTCCAGGTCTTCGTCTACGTCATCTCCGCCGACCAGGAGAACGACGCCGATGTCCTCGGGCTGGTCGCCACCTCCTTCGCGCTCAACGCCTCGAAGATCCCCTTCCTCGGCCCCATCGCCGGCGTGCGCGTGGGCCGCGTGCAGGACAAGTGGATCCTCAACCCGACGTTCCAGCAGCTCGCCTACTCCGACCTCGACTTCGTGGTCGCCGGCTCGTCGGACTCGATCGTGATGGTCGAGGGCGGGGCGAACGAGGTCAGCGAGGGCGACGCCCTCGATGCGCTCACGGTGGCCCACAAGGGGATCAAGGAGCTGATCGGCTTCCAGCAGGAGCTCCTCGCCACCCAGGGCGTGGCCAAGATGGCCTGGGCGCGGACGGAGGTCCCGGACGACGTCGTCGCCGAGGTGAAGAAGGCGGCCGAGAAGAAGATCGCCGAGGCCATCAACCAGAAGGAGAAGCACACCCGCGTCCAGGCGGTGGAGGCGGTCAAGCGCGCCGTCAAGGAGAGCCTGGCGGCGGAGAAGCCCGACTTGGCGCCCTACGTGGGCGGGATCCTCGACGATCTCGAGTACCACGCCCTCCGCTCGCAGGTGCTCGGCACCGGGTACCGGGTCGACGGGCGCAAGCCCACCGAGGTGCGGCCGATCACGATCGACACGTCGGTGCTCCCGCGCGCGCACGGCTCGGCGCTCTTCACCCGCGGGCAGACGCAGGCGCTGGTGGCCTGTACGTTAGGCACCGCCGAGGACGTGCAGCGCCTCGACTCCATCAAGGAGCTGGGCGAGTCGACCAAGTCGTTCATGCTGCACTACAACTTCCCGCCGTTCTCCACCGGCGAGGTGCGCCCGGTGCGCGGGACGTCGCGCCGGGAGATCGGCCACGGGAACCTCGCCGAGCGCGCGCTGCAGGCGGTCCTGCCGCCGTTCGAGTCGTTCCCCTATACGCTCCGCATCGTCAGCGACGTCCTCGAGTCGAACGGCTCGTCGTCGATGGCCTCGGTCTGCGGCGGCTCGCTGGCGCTGTTCGATGCCGGCGTTCCGACGCGCGCGGCGGTGGCCGGCGTGGCGATGGGGCTCATCAAGGAAGGGGAGAAGTACGCCATCCTCACCGATATCCTCGGGACGGAGGATCATCTCGGCGACATGGACTTCAAGGTCGCGGGGACGGAGCAGGGGATCACCTCGATCCAGATGGACATCAAGATCGAGGGACTCGATCTCAAGATCCTGAAGGAGGCGCTGGCGCAGGCGCGCGACGGGCGCCTGCACATCCTGGGGGAGATGAACAAGGCGCTCCCGGCGCACCGCGCCGAGCTGTCGCCCTACGCGCCGCGCATCGTCACCCTCACGATCAATCCCGAGAAGATCGGTGACCTCATCGGGCCGAAGGGGAAGACCATTCGCGGGATCCAGGAGGAGACCGGGGCCGAGATCACGGTCGACGACTCCGGCCTGGTGACGATCGCGGCGGTCGGCGGCGAGTCGATGGATCGCGCGCGCCAGATGGTCATGGCCATCACCGCCGAGCCCGTGGTGGGGGAGGTGTACGAGGGGACGGTGAAGACGGTGACCGCCTTCGGCGCCTTCGTCGAGATCATGCCCGGGTCGGAGGGGCTGCTGCACGTCTCGGAGATGCGCCACACGCGTGTCGAGAAGCCCGAGGACGTGGTCAAGAAGGGCGACCGGGTCACGGTGAAGCTGATCGACCGCGACGAGCGCGGGCGCCTGCGCCTGTCGATGAAGGCGCTCCTGCCGAAGCCGGAGGGGATGGAGGAGGCGCCGGCGGGCGACGGCGAGGGGGGCGAAGGCGAGGAAGGCGAGCGCCGTGAGCGCAGCCCGCGCCGCGGCGGGGGCGATCGTGGTCGCCGTGGCGGTCGCGGAGGCGGCGACCGGTAAGCCGTGACGGGATCAGCCACGACCCCGCAGGCCGGTGTCCAGCGATCCGTGCTGGGCAACGGCCTGACGGTGGTCTCGGAGTACATGCCAGGCGTTCGATCGATTTCGATCGGCGCCTGGGTTCGTATGGCGTCGGTGCACGAGACCCGCTCGCAGATGGGGGTGTCCCACCTGCTGGAGCACATGGTCTTCAAGGGGACGCACCGGCGCAGCGCCAAGGACATCGCGATGTCGCTGGAGAACCTCGGCGGCTCGCTCGACGCCTACACGTCGCGCGAGCACACCGCCTTCCAGGCGCGGGTGCTCGACGAGCACCTGGCGGAGGCGGCCGACGTGCTGGGGGACCTCATCTTCTCGCCGGTGCTGCGCGAGAGCGACCTCCAGCTGGAGCGCCGGGTGGTACTGGAGGAGATCGCGATGGTGGACGACACGCCCGACGACCTCGTCTTCGAGCTCCACAACGAGCTGTTGTGGGGGGACCACCCGTACGGCTACTCGATCCTGGGGACGCGCGAGAGCGTCTCGTCGTTAGGCGTGGCGGAGCTGCGGGCATTGCACGCGCGCGGCTACCAGCCGCAGCAGGTCGTGGTGGCGGCGGCCGGGAACGTGGCGCATGACGACCTCCTGGCGGTGCTGGTCCGCACCGGGTGGGAGGCGATCCCGCGCGGTGACGGGGCCCCGGCCCCGGTTCCCGCGCCGGTGGCGCCCCCGCCCGGGGCCCGCCACGTGGAGCGCGAGGCGGCGCAGGTGCAGATCGTCTTCGGGGCGCCGACCATCGCCTACGCCGATCCCCGGCGCTATGCCGTCACCCTCGCCTCCACGCTGCTCGGCGGCGGGATGAGCTCGCGCCTGTTCCAGCGCGTGCGCGAGGAGATGGGGTTGGCCTACTCGGTGTCGACGTTCCACAGTTATCATTCGGACAGCGGCACGCACGGGGTGTACCTGGCCACGTCGCCGGAGAATGCGGTGCTGGCTGCCGCCGCGGTGCGCGACGAGCTGCGGGGCGCCGTGGCGGCGGGGTTCACCCCCGAGGAGGTGGCCGCTGGCAAGGGGCAGTTGAAGGGGCAGATCACGTTGTCGCTCGAAAGCCCGTCCTCACGGATGTACCGCGCGGCGTCAACGGAGCTGTATGGAGAGCCGTACCGGCCGATCGACGACGTGCTGTCGCAGATCGACGCCATCCGGGAGGAAGACGTCGCCGCCATCGCGGCCACGTTCTTCGCGCCCGAGCTGCAAACCGTGCTGAGCCTCGGCCCCGGGCCGGGGGCGGCCTGAGACCCACCCATCCTCTGCGAGCCTAACGATCATGCTCATAGGCGTTCCGAAGGAAATCAAGACCAACGAGAACCGCATCGCCCTCGTCCCGGCTGGGGCCGAGGCGCTGGTGGCGGCCGGGCACCAGGTCCTCATCGAGAAGGGGGCCGGCGAAGGGAGCGGCTTCGACGACAGCGATTACACCGCGGTGGGCGCACAGATCGCCCCCGACGCCGCCGCCACGTGGGCCAAGGCGGACATGATCATGAAGGTGAAGGAACCGATCGAGCGCGAGTGGGCGCACATGCGCCGCGGGCAGACGATCTTCACCTATTTCCACTTCGCGGCGGACGAGAAGCTCACCCGGGCGCACCTCGACTCGGGGGCCACCTGCATCGCGTACGAGACCGTCGAGCTCCCGTCGCGCGAGCTCCCGCTCCTCACGCCGATGTCGGAGGTGGCCGGGCGCATGGCGGTGCAGCAGGGGGCGAAATACCTCGAGAAGCTGTACGGCGGGCGCGGCGTCCTCCTCGGCGGCGTCCCGGGGGTGGCCCCGGCCAAGGCCGTGATCCTGGGGGGTGGGGTCGTCGGGATCAACGCCGCCAAGATGGCGGCCGGCCTCGGGGCCAAGGTGGTCATCCTCGACATCTCGCTCGAGCGGCTCCGCTACCTGTCGGACGTGATGCCGGCCAACGTGCAGCTCATCCACTCCAACCGGCACAACATCCTCGAGCAGGTCGCCACTGCCGACCTGGTGGTGGGCGGGGTGCTGATCCCCGGGGCCAAGGCGCCCAAGCTGATCCGCCGCGAGGACCTCAAGCGGATGCGGCCGGGGGCGGTGATCGTCGACGTCGCCGTCGACCAGGGCGGGTGCGTGGAGACCATCAAGGCGACGACGCACGAGAACCCGACCTACGTCGTGGACGGCGTGATCCACTACGGCGTGGCCAACATGCCGGGGGGGGTCCCGCGGACGTCGACGCTGGCGCTCACCAACGCCACCCTCCCGTACGCGTTGCAGCTGGCCAACAAGGGATGGAAGCAGGCGCTGCGCGACAACCCGGCCCTCCTCAAGGGGCTCAACGTCGTCGACGGCAAGGTGACCTACCCGGGCGTGGCCGAGGCCTTCGGGCTCCCGTACCACGAGCCGGCGCGGTTCGTGGCCTAGCGAGCAGACGAGCCAACGAGTAGACGCGAGGACGAGAGGCTGGGGCCTCTCGTCCTCGGCGTTTCGGCCCCCGCCATCCTCCCCTTCCATGACCCCTACCTTTTCCGTGCCGGTGCGGCGGCTGCCGCTCAACCCGGACCTGCCGCTTCCGGCCAGACAAACGAGTGACAGCGCCGGCTACGACGTGCGCTCGAGCGAGCCGGACTTCGTCTTTGCACCTGGCGAGCGACGCGCGGTGGCAACCGGGCTCGCCTTCGCCCTCCCGCCCGGCGTCGAAATGCAGGTGCGCCCGCGCTCCGGCCTGGCGCTGGGGCAGGGGATCACCGTCCCCAACGCCCCCGGAACGATCGACCCCGACTACCGTGGCGAGCTCCGGGTGATCCTCCTCCACGCCGGCACCGAGCCCGTCACCATCCGGCGCGGCGACCGCATCGCCCAGCTGGTCTTCGCCCGCTTCGAGGCGCCGGCGCTGCAGGAAGTGGATGCCCTGGACGAGACGGCCCGCGGGACCGGAGGGTTCGGGAGCACCGGGATCTGACCCCGCATCGCCCGTCCGCGGGGCGATTCGTGACGTGGCGCACGCCCGCGCGGCGATGCGGAACGCAGCGGGGCGGAGAGCAGGCGGCGACCGGGTGCCGGGCGGGGGGGCTTTCGGGACGCCGGAGATGGGGGACGAGGGAGGCGTACGCGTAGGTTGTGATCTGGCAATGCCTTGCAGCACCTAACGTGCACTGCTAGTTTATCGGGTCACTCGCGTCGCCCCCTTCCGACCACCGGCCCCCTCTCCGGGGTCAGGATTTCCCGATACATGCGTTGGCCATCCCTCTCGGCGGGCAAGCTCTTTCCCGCCAATGCAATCGCGGTTGACCTCGGCACGGCAAACACGCTGGTGTACGTCAAGGGCGAGGGGATCGTCCTGAACGAACCATCGGTCGTCGCGATCGATCGCGAGTCCAAGCGCGTGAAGGGGGTCGGGCTCGAAGCCAAGCGCATGCTCGGGCGCACGCCGGACGGGATCATCGCCGTCCGCCCGATGAAGGACGGCGTCATCGCCGACTTCGACGTGACCGAGAAGATGCTCCGGTATTTCCTGGAGCTGATCATCAAGCACCGGATGTTCAAGATCAAGCCGCGCGTGCTGGTGTGCGTCCCCTCGGGGATCACCGAGGTCGAGCGGCGCGCGGTGCGCGATTCCGCGTTAGGCGCCGGCGCCAAGGAAGTGTTCATGGTCGCCGAGCCCATGGCCGCCGCCATCGGCGTCGGGCTCCCGATCGAGACCCCGACCGGGAACATGGTGATCGACATCGGCGGCGGGACGACCGAGATTGCCGTCATCGCGCTCTCCGGGATCGTGAGCGACACGTCGATCCGCACCGCCGGCGACGAGCTCGACACGGCGATCGTGCAGTTCATGCGCAAGAACTACAACCTCCTCATCGGCGAGCCCACGGCCGAGCAGATCAAGATCCAGATCGGCTCGGCCGCCCCGGTGGGCGAGGAGCGCGAGATGGACGTGAAGGGGCGCGACCTCGTCTCCGGGATCCCGAAGACGGTGCGGGTGCACTCCTCGGAGATCCGCGAGGCGATCCAGGAACCGATCCAGCAGATCGTCGACGCGGTGCGTCGCGCGCTCGAGATCACCCCGCCCGAGCTGTCGAGCGACATCGTGGACCGCGGCATCGTGATGACGGGGGGCGGGGCCCTGATCCGCGGGCTGGACGTCGTGCTGAGCCAGGAGACCGGGTTGCCGATCCACGTCGACGAGGACCCGCTGACGTGCGTGGTGCGCGGCGTCGGGCGCATCCTCGACGACGAGGCGAAGTACTGGTCGGTCCTCTCGTCGTAGGAGGGGGAGATGGCTCGCGCTGCGCGCTCGGGGTCGCGCGCGGATTCCGCGCTGCTGGCGACCTGCGCCCTGCTGGCGCTCTTCGCGACGGTCCTCCCGCTCCCGATCCGTGATGCGATCGCCTCCAACCTGCGGCGCACGGCCGTGGCCCCGCTGCTCGCATTGCAGGAGCGCGCCCAGCGGGCGCGCACGGCGTTCGCCGAGCGCGGCGCGGTGGCGGCGCGGCTCGACTCGCTGGCGCTGCGCAACGCCGAGTTGGGGCAGCTGGCCGCCGAGAACGCCCAGCTGCGCGGGCTCCTGGGGTTGGGGCGTCAGCTGCAATGGGGCTTCGTCCCCGCCGAGGCGCTGCACGGGCAGGGGGAGGGGGACGAGCACCTCCTCGTGCTGACGGCGGGGGCGCGCGCAGGGGTGCGCCCCCGCTCGGCGGTCGTTGCCCCTGACGGACTGGTGGGACAGGTCACGACGGTCGACCCGCGCACCAGCCTGGCCATCCTCTGGACCCACCCCGACTTCCGCGCCAGCGCCATGGCGGCCGACGGGACGGCGTTCGGCATCGTGCGCCCGCACCTGGGCGAGGAGCCCGAGCGGTCGCTCCTCGAGCTGCGCGGCGTGGCGTTCCGCGATGCCCTCAAGCCGGGGACGCGCATCACGACGTCGGGGCTGGGCGGGGTGTACCCGCGCGGCATCCCCATCGGCGTCGTCCTCGGCGAGGTGAAGACCAGCGAGGCGTGGTCGCGCACGTACCTCGTCCGCCCGGCGGTCTACCCGCCCGACGTCGGCAACGTGATGATCCTCTCGCCCGATCGCGTGAGCGGCGAGGCACTGGACGAGGTCTGGGCCAGCGTGGCGCGGGCCGACTCGGCGGCGCGCGGCGTGGCGGCGGCGGGCGACTCGCTGGCGCGCCTCGCGGCGGCGGCCGAAGCCCTGCGGCAGCGGCAGATGGACTCGCTCCGCGCCGTCCTCGGCGTCCCGGCCGCACGCGACTCGTCGGGCACCGACAGCGCCGGCCTGGCCGCGCGCGGCGACAGGCGAGGCGTCGCGCGCGCGGGCGCGTCGGCGCGCAGCGACTCGCTCGTGAGGCGCCCATGAGCCTTCCCCGCGCGGTCCGGACGCTCCTCCTCTTCGTCGCCCTCGTCGCGGCGCAGTACTTTGTGCGCCCGCTGCTGGGGTGGCGGGTCCCGGTGGACTTCCTGGTCATCGCGGTCCTCCTGATCGCGGTGCGCGTGCGCCCGGGGGGGGCGGCGCTGATCGGGTTCCTGCTCGGGCTCGTCGCCGACTCCCTCGCGCCCGAGAGCTTCGGTGCCGCGGCGCTGGCCATGACACTGGTCGGCTTCGGCGCCTCGTGGCTCAAGGCCGTCTTCTTCTCCGACAACGTCTTCCTGCACGCCTTCTTCTTCTTCATCGGGAAGTGGGCGTTCGACACGATCTTCGTGTTCGCCGCCCGGCAGGGCGGATTGTACGAGATGGCGACGCGCGTCGCGCTGTGGTCGCCGATGGAGGCGGCGGTGACGGCGGTCGCCGGGGTTGGGGTGCTTCTCCTCTTCCGCGGCATGCTGGAGGCCCCGGCGACGTGAGCCTCCACCCGAACGACATCCAGCGGCGAGGGCGGCTCGCCTCGTGGCTGGTGGCGCTCTCGCTGATCCTCCTGGCCAGCGGCTTCTTCCGGGCCCAGGTGCTGGAGAGCGCCCGCTTCCAGTTGTCGTCGGAGAAGAACCGGCTGCGCGAGGTCCCGATTCCGGCGGCGCGCGGGATCATCTACGACCGGCACGGGGACGTCATCGCCGAGAACGTCCCGGGGTATTCGGTCTCCATCCTGAGCTCGAGTGCCGACTCCCTGCGCTCCACGCTGCAGCGGCTCTCGACGATCATCGGACTCGCGCCCGACGAGATCGAGTCGGCGGTGCGGCGCCTGCGGCGCGACCCCAACCGGCCCACGGTGGTGCTGGCCGACGCCTCGTTCGACCAGGTGTCGGTGCTCGAGGAACACCGGACGGAGTTCCCGAGCCTGATCATCCAGGCGGCGCCCAAGCGGCGCTATCCCGACGGGCCGATCGTCTCGGCGTTCGCCGGCTACATCAGCGAGATCAACGAGGCCGAGCTCAACTCGACCGAGTACAAGTCGTACAAGTCGGGGCAGCAGATCGGCCGCGCGGGGCTCGAACAGCAGTACGAGCGACAGCTGCGGGGTGTCGAGGGATCGCGCTTCGTGGAGGTCGACGCGCGCGGGCGCGTCGTGCGCGAGGCGGGAGCGCGCCCCGACCGGCCAGCGAAGCCGGCGCCGGCCTTGCGCACCAACATCGACCTCGACCTGCAGCGCTACGTCGCGAGCTACTTCGGCGACTCGCTCGTCGGCGGCGTGGTGGCGATCGAGCCCAGCAGCGGGGCGGTGCTCGCGATTCACAGCGCCCCCACCTTCGACCCCAACCGTTTCATCGGCGGCGTGTCGGCGTCGTACTACAAGGAGCTCACCGAGGACACGCGTCGCCCCCTGTACAACAAGGCGATGCAGGGGCGCTACCCGCCGGCCTCGACGTTCAAGCTGGCAACGGCCGCCATGGCGCTCGAGGCCGGGCTGGTCGACTTCGACACGCGGATGGAGCAGCCGTGCACGGGTGGCTACACGTTCGGGACGCGCTACTTCCGCTGCTGGGATCGCAAGGGGCACGGCAACGTGAACCTGTCGCAGGCCATCGCGAAGTCGTGCGACGTCTACTTCTACCAGCTCGGCCTGCGGATGACCCTCTCGCGGATGCTGGCGGGCGGAGTGAAGCTCAAGTTCCGCGAGAAGAGCGGGATCGACCTCCCCAACGAGACCACGCCGCAGTGGCCATACGCGGTCGAGTACTTCAACAAGCGGTACGGGCCGAACGGGTGGACCAACGCGGTCACGCTCAACCTGTCGATCGGGCAGGGGGAGAACACCCAAACGATCCTGAACATGGCGCGGTTCTACACCGCGCTGGCGACCGATGGCTCGGCGGCGCGCCCCGAGGTGGTGACGCGGAAGCCGGAGCGGACGAAGATCCTGGACCTCACCCCCGCGCAGCTGGCAGGGCTGCGCGACGCCATGGCCGATGTGGTGTCGGGACGGGGGACGGCGGCGAGTGCCGCCATCCAGGGGGTCATCCTGGCGGGCAAGACCGGCACCGCCCAGAACGAGACGGGAAAGGACCACGCCTGGTTCGTCGGCTTCGCCCCCAAGGATGATCCCAAGATCGTCGTGGCGGTGATGCTCTGGCAGGGCGAGCACGGATATGCGGCGGCCCGCATCGCGTCAAAGGTGGTCGAGCACTACCTCAAGCGTCCCACCATCCAGCCGGCCAACGTCGAGGGGGGCGATTGATCAAGCGCGTCTTCGCCGATTACCCGCTCGTCATCATCGCCCTTCTGCTGTCGGCGTACGGGATCGCCGTGGTGTACTCGGCGGGGCAGACCGACGTCCCGGTCGCCGCGGTGGTCGGCGCCTACAAGCGCCAACTGGCGTGGTTCGCCCTGGCCCTGGCGGGGGCGTGGGCGATCAGTCGCGCTTCCGTGCGGCTGCTCGAGTGGGCGAGCTGGCCGGCGTACCTACTGGGAATCGCCCTGCTGGCCGTCACCCTGGTCTTCGGGTCCGGGGCAGGGACGGCGGCCAGCATGAAGGGGTGGCTCACGATCGGCGGGATGCGCCTGGGGCAGCCGGCGGAGCTGGCCAAGGTGACCGTCGTCCTGATGCTCGCCAAGGTGCTGTCGGGACGCCGCGCGGCGCCGAAATCGCTGCTCGAGCTGTGGAAGCCGGCCCTCGTGGTCCTCGTCCCATGGGTGCTGGTGATGGCGCAGCCCGACCTCGGGACGGGGATGGTCTTCGTGGGGATCTTCTTCGCGATGCTGTTCTGGGCGGGCGTCTCGGGGCCGCTCCTCCTCCTCGCCGCATCGCCCGCCATTTCGCTCATCCTGGCCTTCAACACCGGGCTGTGGGGCGCCTGGTTCCTCATCCTCATCGCGGTCGTGCTGTGGTACAAGCCGTTCGTGGTCGAGGGCGTAGCGCTCATCGTCGCCAACGTCGCGATGGGGGTGCTGGCGCCGATCGTCTGGGAGAAGCTCGCCCCGCACCAGCGCGCGCGCCTCCTGGTCTTTCTCGACCCCTCGGAAGATCCCAAGGCCTCGGGCTACCACGTCATTCAGTCGCAGATCGCCATCGGCTCCGGCGGATGGGTCGGGAAGGGATTCACGCTGGGGACGCAGAAGCGCGGGTCGTTCCTCCCCGCGCAGCACACGGACTTCATCTTCGCGGTGGTCGGGGAGGAGCTGGGCTTCCTCGGGGTCTCGATCGCGCTCGCCCTCTTCCTGCTCCTCTTCCTGCGGGTCATTCGCGTGGCGTCGCGCGCCAACGATTCCTTCAGCTCGCTGGTGGCCTTCGGCCTGTTAGGCAGCTGGTTCGTGCACGTGATCGAGAACGTGGGGATGACGCTCAACCTCATGCCCATCACCGGCATTCCGCTCCCGTTCTTCTCGTACGGCGGGTCGTTCATGCTGGCGTGCTGGCTGGCGATCGGGATCCTGGTGCGGATCTCGTCGGAGGGGCGAGGCGAGGCCGACGCGCTCCCGATCGGCCTGCGGCGCTAGGCACCGGCCGGCGTCCCCCTACCAGCGCCCCCGCTCCTCCCCCATTATTCCCGCATGGTCTGGTTCCGGAAGGAGAAGAAGCCTCGGCAGCGTCGCGAGCGGCTGGAGATCCCCGCCGACGCGTGGGAGAAGTGCGAGGCGTGCGCCCACACCGACATCCGCGAGAAGTTCGCGCGGAACCTCAACGTCTGCCCCAACTGCGACTATCACCGGCGCATTCGGGCGATCGAGTACGTGCAACTCCTGCTCGACGACGACAAGTGGGAGGAGGTGGAGACAGACCTGCGCTCGGTGGATGCGCTGGGCTTCCCCGACTACGAGGGGCGCCTGAAGAAGGCACGCGCCAACGCCGGCGACACCGACGCGATCATGACGGTGGCCGGGACGCTGGGTGAGATGCCGGTCAACCTCGGGGTGATGGACTTTGCCTTCATGGGCGGCTCGATGGGATCGGTGGTGGGCGAGAAGATCGCGCGCCTGGCGCAGCGGTCGCTCGAGCGCAAGCACCCGCTGGTGGTGATCTCGGCGTCGGGGGGGGCGCGCATGCAGGAGGGGGTGCTCTCGCTCATGCAGATGGCGAAGGTCTCGGCCGTGCTCTCGCAACTGGCCGAACGGCGCATTCCGTACGTCTCGATCCTCACCAATCCCACCACGGGGGGCGTGAGCGCGAGCTACGCCATGCTGGGAGACGCGATCATCGCCGAGCCGGGGGCCGTGATCGGCTTCGCGGGGCCGCGTGTCATCAAGCAGACGCTGGGCCAGGACCTGCCCGAGGGGTTCCAGACGGCGGAGTTCCTGCTGGACCACGGGATCCTCGACCTGGTGGCGCACCGCAAGGAGCTCAAGCAGACCGTGGGCCGTCTGTTGCGCCACATGAGTGGCAAGCCGGCAGCCGCGGCATGGGCGACGACCTGAGCCGGTACCGCCGCGCCCTCGAGTACCTGTTCGCCCGCACGACCGGCAAGAGCAAGTTTGGGCTCGAGCGCACGCGGGCGCTGCTCGCGGAGCTGGGCGATCCCCACCTCGCCCTTCGCACCTTCCACGTGGCCGGAACGAACGGGAAGGGGAGTGTGTGCGCAACGCTCGAGGCCCTGCTGCGCGCCCGGGGGCTGCGCACCGCGAAGTACACCTCCCCGCACCTCGTCGACTTCGCGGAGCGATTCGTGATCGATGGCGTCGCGGTGCCGGAGGGATTCGTGGCCGACTTCATCGACCGGTGGACGCCGGTGGTGGAGCGCATCGGCGCCACCTTCTTCGAGGCGACGACGGCGATGGCCTTCCACTACTTCGCGGAGTCGGGGGCCGACGTGGCCGTGGTCGAGACCGGGCTGGGCGGGCGGCTCGATTCGACCAACGTCGTCACCCCCCTGGTGGCGGGGGTGACGTCGATCGGGATCGACCACGTGGAGTACCTGGGCGAGACGCGTGAGGCGATCGCCGCCGAAAAGGCGGGGATCTTCAAGCGGGGCGTTCCCGCCGCAAGCGGCGAGAGCGACCCGGCAATCGACGCCCTTCTCGCGATGCTGGCCCGCGAGCACGGCGCCTCACGCATGGTGAGCGTCTGGCGCGACGCCCCCCCCTCCGACGTGACGGTGGGGGAGACGGGGACGCGCTTCGCCCTGCATGTCGATGGGGCCCGGCGCGTCCTGCACACCCCCTTGGCGGGGGCGCATCAGGCGTCCAACGCGGCCCTGGCGCTCCTGATGCTGCGGGAGGCGGGGTCCCCCTACTGGGGAGGGTGGGACGGGGCCGCCAACGCGCTGAAGCGGGTGCGGCTCCCCGGGCGCTTCCACTGGGCCCCCCCGTACATCTTCGATGTCGCGCACAATCCCGACGGCGCGGCCGTGCTGACGCGCACCCTCGCGCACGTGGCGCCGCCGGGACCGGTGGTGGCGGTGCTCTGCGTCCTCGACGACAAGGACTGGCGCGGGGTCATGGAGGCGCTCGCCCCGGTGGTCGCTCACTTCGTCCTGACCGAGGCCCCCACCGCGCCGCGGAGCCGCGCGTGGCACCTGGCGGAGGCCGAGGCGTTCGCCCGGGCGCGCGGGTGGCCGGTGAGTGCCGTTCCCGACTTCGACCAGGCGCTGGCGGAGGGGCGCGACCGCGGCGCGACCGTGCTCGTCACCGGCTCGTTCCATACGGTGGGCGATGCCATGGCTCGCTTGCAGGTCGATCCGCTCGCCGGGTAGCTTTCCCCAATGTCGACCGGAGCGCTCCCAGGATTTCGAGACTTCTACCCCGAGCAGTTCGCGCAGCGCGCCTGGCTCTTCGAGCGGTGGCGCGAGGTGGCGCGGCGCTTCGGCTTCGTCGAGTACGACGGCCCGCCGCTGGAGCCGCTCGAGCTCTACACCAGGAAGAGCGGCGACGAGATCGTCGGACAGCTCTACAACTTCGAGGACAAGGGGGGGCGCCAGGTCTCGCTGCGCCCGGAGATGACCCCGACCGTCGCCCGGATGGTGGCGGCCCGGGCCAACGCCCTGCGCAAGCCGGTGCGCTGGTTCTCGATCCCGCAGCTCTTCCGCTACGAGCGGCAGCAGAAGGGGCGGTTGCGCGAGCACTTCCAGCTCAACGTCGACCTCTTCGGCGAGGGCGACGTGGCGGCCGACGCCGAGCTCCTGGCGGTGGCGTGCGAGATCATGCGGAACTGTGGGCTGGGACCGGACGATGTCGTCGCCCGCGTCTCCGACCGCCGGCTCCTGACCGCCCTGGTGCGCGGCGCCGGGATCCCCGAGGAGGCGATCGGTGCCGTCTTCGCCGCGGTGGACAAGATCGAGCGCGAGCCGACCGAGGCGTTGGTGAAGAAGATGACCGAGGTGGGCGTCTCGGCCACCGCCGCCGGGCACGTGCTGGAGCTCGTGAAGGGGTCGGACTTCGACGCGCTGCGCACGGAGTTCGCCGGCCATGGCGAGGTAACGTCGGCGCTGGAGCGCTTCGACACCTATCGTGCCCTGCTCGACGCCCACGGGGTGCGGGAGTATCTCCGCCTCGACCTCACCATCGTGCGGGGGCTGGCCTACTACACGGGGATCGTCTTCGAGTTGTTCGATGCCCGGGGCGAGTTCCGTGCGGTGTGCGGCGGCGGGCGCTACGACAACCTGCTGCAGGCGCTGGGCGGCGTCGACATGCCGGCCCTGGGCTTCGGCATGGGCGACGTGGTGCTTGGCGAGCTCCTGAAGGCGCGGGGGAAGATGCCCGGCGGGGCGCCCGCGCTGGACTACTGGATCGCGCCGCTGGACGGGACGCACCGGGTGGCGGCGACGGCGCTGGCCGCCCGGCTGCGAGCGGAGGGGGCGAGCGTCGAGTATCCGCTCAAGGAACAGGCGTTAGGCAAGCAGTTCAAGGCGGCGCACGGCGCCGGCGCGCGCGCCGTCGTGATCGTCGGCGACCGCTACCGCGAGGCGCAGGAGGTCGAGGTCAAGGACCTGGCGACCGGCGGGCAGGAGGTGCGCCCGCTCTCCTGGCTGCTCGACCACGCCCGCACTCGCCCCACTGGCGCCAACGACCGACCGTGACGAGACGAGAGAACGCACGCGAATTTCGCACCGGGCGAGGCATCCTCTCCCGTCTCTCGTCTCCCGTCTCCCGACTCCTCAATGTCTGACAAGAAACTCACCCCCCGCGCCACCGATTTCAGCGCGTGGTACAACGAAACCGTCCTCCGCGCCGAGCTGGCGGACTATTCCCCCGTGCGCGGTTGCATGGTCATTCGTCCCAACGGCTACGGCATCTGGGAGCGCATGCAGCGCGCCCTGGACGACATGTTCAAGGCCACGGGACATCGCAACGCCTACTTCCCCCTCTTCATCCCCGAGAGCTTCCTGCACAAGGAGGCGCAGCACGTCGAGGGGTTCGCGCCCGAGGCCGCGGTCGTCACACACGGGGGCGGCAAGAAGCTCGAGGAGCCGCTCGTCGTCCGCCCCACCTCGGAGACGATCATCTACTCGATGTACGCCAAGTGGGTGCAGAGCTACCGGGACCTCCCCATCCTGATCAACCAGTGGGCCAACGTGGTCCGCTGGGAGATGCGCACACGCCTCTTCCTGCGCACGCTGGAGTTCCTGTGGCAGGAGGGGCACACCGCCCACGCCACCCACGACGAGGCCGAGGCGGAGACCCGCCTCATCCTCGGCGTCTATCGCACGTTCATGGAGGAGTGGATGGCGATGCCGGTCGTTACCGGCCTCAAGACGGAGAGCGAGAAGTTCGCCGGCGCGCTGCGCACGTACTGCCTCGAGGCGATGATGCAGGACAACAAGGCGCTGCAGGCGGGGACCTCGCACAACCTCGGGCAGAACTTCGCCAAGGCGTTCGAGCTCAAGTTCCAGGACGAGTCCGGGGCCATGGAATACGCGTGGAACACGAGCTGGGGCGTCTCGACGCGCATGATCGGCGGGCTGGTGATGACGCACGGGGACGACAACGGGCTCCGGACCCCGCCCCGACTGGCGCCCATCGAGGTCGTGATCGTCCCCATCTGGAAGAGCGACGAGGAGCGCACGCGCCTGCTCGAGGCGGCGTACCAGGTCAAGCAGGAGCTGGCGACGTGGGGCGGGCGCGGCGACGACCGCATCCGCGTGCACGTCGACGCCCGCGAGGGGATGAAGCCTGGCGCCAAGTACTACGAGTGGGAGCTGCAGGGGGTCCCGCTTCGCCTGGAGATCGGCCCCCGCGACCTGGCCAACGGGGCGTGCATGGCGGCGCGCCGCGACACGCGCGAGAAGGCGTCGCTCTCGCTCGGGCAGCTCCCCGGCGCGGTCGCGACGCTCCTCGCGACGATCCAGGGCGACATGCTGCGCGCCGCGCGCGAGCGCCGCGAGGCCAACAGCGTCCGCGACCCCATCAGCTATGATCGCTTCCGGGAGATCATGGAGGGCGACGGGGCCTTCGTGTACGCCGGGTGGAACGGCGATCCGGCGGTCGAAGCCAAGGTGAAGGAGGAGACGAAGGCGACGATCCGCTGCATCCCCGAGCCGGAGTTCCTCACGCAGGGAGCGGCGTCGACGTGCATGGTGACCGGCGAGCCCGCCAGGCATACGGTCATCTGGGCCAAGGCCTATTGATGCCGATGATCGCCCGGATCGACGGCACGCTGCACTGCGAGGGGGTGGCGCTCGACCGCGTCGCCGAGGCGGTCGGGACGCCGGTGTACGTCTATGCGGCCGCGTCGATCCGCGAGCAGTTTCGCCGGCTCGATGCGGTGCTGGCGCCCGTCCCGCATCGCATCCACTATGCCTGCAAGGCGAATGCCTCGCTTGGCCTCCTCGCCCTCCTGCGCGACGCCGGGGCGCGCATCGACGTCGTGTCGGGTGGGGAGCTGTACCGCGCGCAGCTGGCGGGCTTCGCCCCCGCCGACATCATCTTCGGCGGCGTCGGCAAGTCGCCGCACGAGCTTCGCGAGGCGATCGCCGCCGCCGTCCACGTGATCTCGGTCGAATCCGAGGACGAGCTGCGCCAGGTCGACGCCATCGCCGGCGCCATGAAGCGCACGGCGCGCGTGGGGATCCGCGTGAATCCCGAGGTCACGGTCGAGACGTTCCACGAGTACATCAAGACGGGAGAGAAAGGGGACAAGTTCGGCGTCCCCTTCGACGAGGCGCACACGGTCGCGTCGCTGGCGCATGCCCTGCCGCACGTGCGACTGGTGGCGATCGGGATGCACATCGGGTCACAGCTGACGGACCTGGCGGCATATGCCGACGGCATCGCGCGGCTGGAGGCGCTCATTGGGGCGCTGCGCGGGGAGGGCGTCGACACGCTCGAGCACGTGGACATCGGGGGCGGCCTCTTCGTGCCGTATGCGGACGAGGCGCCCGCGGACCTGGCCGGCTACGCCTCGATCGTCGTTCCGGCTGTCCAGCGTTTGGGGCTCGAGCTGATCGTCGAGCCGGGGCGCTTCCTCGTCGCGGACGCCGGCGTCCTCCTGGCGCGGGTCCTCTATCGCAAGCGCAGCGGCGGACGCGACGTCCTGGTCACCGACACCGGGATGAACGACCTCCTGCGCCCGTCACACTACGACGCCTACCATCGCATCGAGGCCGTGCATGCCGCGCCGGGGCGCGGGCGATTCGACGTCGTGGGCCCCATCTGCGAGAGTGGCGACTTCCTCGCCCTCGATCGCGAGCTCGAGGACGTGCAGCCGGGAGCGCTCCTCTGCGTCTTCACCACCGGCGCGTACGGCATGAGCATGGCATCGAACTACAACGCGCGCCCGCGCGCGGCCGAGGTGCTGGTGGACGGGGCGCGATGGGCGGTGATCACCGCGCGCGAGACCTACGCCGACCTCGTGCAGCGCGAGACGGTCTCTCCCGAATGGAGGAACTCCTGATGCTCGTCGGCCTCCTGTCCGACACGCACGATCGCCTCCCGGCCATCCGGGCCCTGCTGGATTACATGCAGAAGCGGGGCGTGGGCATCGTGCTGCACGCCGGCGACTTCTGTGCCCCGTTCTCGTTGCAGCCGTTCGTCGACGCCAACATGCCGATGGTGGGCGTCTTCGGGCGGAACGACGGCGACCACGAGGGCATTCGCGCCTTCGCCCAGCAGGGGATGGGGATCGAGTTGTTCGAATCGCCGCACTCCTTCGAGCTGGAAGGACAGCGCATCCTGCTCGTGCACGACCTCGTCGATGCGGGCCCGCGTTCCATCGAGTCGCACGACGTGGTGGTGCACGGCTTCACCCATCGCGAGGAGATGATGATCCGCGGCGAGACGCTGATCGTGAACCCGGGCGAGGGGTGCGGGTGGCTGCACGGCGAACCGTCCGGGGCCATCGTCGACCTCGACACCAAGGACGTGCACTTCTTCAAGCTCAAGGGCGTACACACCTTCCAGACCTCGGACGACGCGTGAGCCTTGCCAACATGGGGAGCCGCATCCTCATCCTCGATTGCGGATCGCAGTTCACGCAGCTCATCGCGCGGCGGGTGCGCGAGGCGCGCGTCTACTCGGAGATCCACCCGCCCACCCGCGACCTCGCCTGGATCAGGGCGTGGAACCCGACCGGGATCATCCTGTCCGGGGGGCCGTCGTCGGTGACCGACGCCGGGGCTCCCACCTTCGACCCCGGCATCCTCGACGTCGCGCCGGTCCTCGGTGTCTGCTACGGGATGCAGTGGATCGCCCTTGCATCTGGCGGCCGTATCGCCGGGGGGGGGAGGCGTGAGTACGGGCGCGCCGAGATCACGGTGCGCGAGAACGCCGCCCTCTTTGCGGGATTCGAGCCGGGGGAGCGATCGCAGGTCTGGATGAGCCACGGCGACCACGTCGAGGAGGTGCCGCCGGGCTTCGTCCTCACGGCGTCCAGCGCCGACAACCCGGTCGTGGCCATGCGCCACGAGTCCCGGCCGATCCACGCGATCCAGTTCCACGCCGAGGTGCACCACACGGTGCGCGGCGCGGACATCATCGCGAACTTCCTCTTCGAGGTGTGCCGCTGCGAGCCGGGGTGGACGCCGGGGCACTTCATCGACGACGAGGTCGCGAAGATCCGCGCCCTCGTGGGCGACAAGCACGTCATCTGCGGGCTCTCGGGGGGGGTGGATTCGTCGGTGGCCGCCGCGCTCGTGCACAAGGCCATCGGCGACCAGCTCACCTGCATCTTCGTGGACACGGGGCTCCTGCGGCTCCACGAGCGTGAACAGGTGGAGCGCACCTTCAAGGCGCACCTCGGCATCACGCTGGTCACGGTACGGGCCGAGGACCGCTTCCTCTCGGCGCTCGCCGGCGAGGCAGAGCCCGAGAAGAAGCGGAAGATCATCGGTCACACGTTCATCGACGTCTTCGAGGACGCCGCCGCCGAGGCGGGGAAGGACGCCGAGTTCCTGGTGCAGGGGACGCTCTACCCCGACGTGATCGAGAGCGTCAGCGCCACCGGGGGGCCCAGTGCCACGATCAAGACGCACCACAACGTGGGCGGGCTGAAGCCCGAGATGAAGTTCAAGCTGATCGAGCCGTTGCGCGAGCTGTTCAAGGACGAGGTGCGCAACGTGGGGCGCGAGCTGGGGCTCCCCGAGGAGATGGTGGGGCGACACCCCTTCCCGGGGCCGGGGCTGGCCATTCGCGTGCTGGGCGACGTGAGCGCGGACAAGGTCGCCGTGCTGCAGAAGGCCGACGCCATCTACCTCGAGGAGATTCGCGCCGCGGGGCTGTACAACGACATCTGGCAGGCCTTCGCCGTCCTGCTTCCGGTGCGGTCGGTCGGCGTGATGGGCGACTATCGCACCTACGAGAACGTCGTCGCCCTCCGCGCCGTGACGAGCACCGACGGGATGACGGCCGACTGGTATCCCTTCCCGTACGATGTCCTCTCCCGCGTCTCTTCGCGCATCATCAATGAGGTGAAGGGGGTGAACCGCGTCGTATACGACGTGAGCTCGAAGCCCCCGGCGACGATCGAGTGGGAGTAGGAGGATGAGACGGGAGACGGGAGACGGGGGACGGGAGTGCAGCGGGGCGCCTTGCAGGCGCCCCGCTGCGTGTGGCGCGTGTGAGGCGGGGAGGGGGACGTGAGCGCGACGCGCGCGGCCGGCTCCGGGACGCTGCGCATCCCCACGCGGCATGAGCTGCGCGACGTCGCGCGCCTGGCAGCGCCCATCGTGACGGTACAGGTGGGGCTCATGCTCATGGGCGTGGTCGACGCGGCCATGGTGGGACGGGTATCGGCCACCGACCTGGCGGCGGTCGCGTTAGGCAACTTCTGGTGGATCACGATCTCCCTCTTCGGCGCGGGGATCGTGATGGCCGTCGACCCGGTGGTGGCGCAGGCGGTGGGGGCGGGAGACGCGGGCGACGCCGCCCTGGGGGTGCAGCGCGGATTGCTCCTGGCGATGGGCGTGACCGTGGCGTCCATCGCCTGCATCCTCCCCACCGAGCACGTCCTGCGCCTCCTGGGGCAGCCGGCCGACGTCGTCCCCATCGCCGCGGCGTACGTGCGCATCCAGATCCCGGCAACGCTCCCCTTCTTCGTCTTCGTCCTCTTCCGCCAGAGCCTGCAGGCCTTCCACGTCACGCGCCCCATCGTGGCGGCGGTCGTCATCGGGAACGCGGCCAACGTCCTGCTCAACTGGATCTTCATCTACGGGAACCTGGGGGCGCCCCCGCTCGGCGCCGTGGGTGCGTCCATCTCCACGGCCATCGGCCGGTACGTCATGACGGGGGCACTCGTCGCCATGGGATGGCGAGCGATGCGCCACACGCTGGTGCCGTGGCGCGCCGACGCCGTGCGGTGGGCGCCGCTCGGACGCATGCTGCGCATCGGGCTTCCGATCGGCGTGCACCAGTTCTTCGAGATCGTCGCCTTCGGCGGCGCACTGGCGCTCATCGGCCTCCTTGGCACCGTGCCGCTGGCGGGGCACGAGATCACCATCAGCCTGGCCGCGCTCACCTACATGGTCCCCCTGGGGATCAATGCCGCCGCCTCCGTCCTGGTGGGGCGTGCGATCGGGCGCGGCGACCTCGACGGCGCGCGTCGCGAGGCGAGCGCTGCCCTGGCCATGGGGGTGGGCTTCATGGCGTGTTCGGCCGTCGTCCTCCTCTCCCTCCCCGAGCAGCTGGCGCGCCTCTTCACGACCGATGCGGCGGTCGCGGCGGTTGCCGCATCGCTCATCCCGATCGCCGGGATCTTTCAGGTCTTCGACGGCATCCAGGGGGTGTCGAGCGGGATCCTGCGTGGGGCCGGCGACACGCACGTCCCGATGCTCGCCAACGTGCTCGCGTACGCGGTCATCGGCCTCCCGCTCGGGGCATGGCTCTGCTTCTCGATGAAGCTCGGGGCCGTCGGGATGTGGTGGGGCCTGGTCATCGCGCTGGTCGTCGCCGCGACCGCGTTAGGCTGGCGCGTGCACACGCACCTCGGGCGACCGATCGCGCGCGTGGCGGTCGACGACACGGCGCGAGGGTGATCGACGCATCGGCGCTGCAGGATTGATCCCGCCCTTTCGGGCGGGATTACTCTCGACGGCTCGCCGACTGGACGATATCGTGGTCGCGATGTCACCCAATACTCGCATCGTTCTTCGCGGCGCCAAGTTCATGGCGTGTGGCACGCTCATCGGCGCGACGCTGGGCGTCGTCACCTTCCTCCCTGGTGAGCTCGTCGCCACGTCGGGCTCCCCCGGCGGTGCCGGGCCGTCGTGGCCGCTTGCCTTCGGCGTGGCGTGGGCCTGCGGGCGGGTCGGTGCCGTCGTCGGGGTGATCTTCTACATCATCCGGCGAACCCTGGTGGGGGAAGTCCCCGATCCGTGCGAGTCGATGCGTGAGCGGGCGCAGCCACGCATGTCCGCGATCCGGGAACAGTCCACCCCGGGGGCACCCGGCTAGGCGAACGTCCCGTTCTGGACGCCCGTCGCTTGGAGAAGCGCGCGGCGACCGATCGAGTGGCGAAGCAAGAGAGGGGCGACCGTGCTGGTCGCCCCTCCGCGTCTTCGCGAATCGTGCATCGCGCATCGCGCCATCAGCCGCCGGCGCGCCGACGGATCAGACCCCCTTCTCCTCGAGCAGCGCCATGAACTCCGCCGGGCTCCCGATGGCGAGAAGGCGATCCGGAACGTCCGTCTCCTTGCTGAACTGGGCGATCTTGCCGAGCACCGGGAGGTACTGGTTCGACACCTCGAGCGGCGGCGCGACGATGAGGAAGAAGAACTTCACGGGCTTCTCGTCGATGGCCTTGAAATCCAGCCCATCCGCCTTGCGTCCGAAGGCCACCCGCAGCTTGTTGACCACCAGGGAGCGGCAGTGGGGAATGGCGATGTTGCGCCCGATCCCGGTGGAGCCGAGGTTCTCGCGGCGCTTGAGCATCTTGAAGAGCATCCCCTCCGACTTTTCGTCGAGCTTGAGCAGGGCGATGAGCTCCTTCAGGATCTCATCCTTGGTGGTCCCGTCAAGCTCCAGCTTGATTGCGTCTTCGGAGAAGAACTCTCGCAGTTCCATCGAACCCTCGAACGTACGCGTGCCCTGATGCGCCGCGATCCATGCGACGCGACGTGCGCGAGGGCTGCGGCGCCCCCGCCCGGAAGACCGCGCAAGTTATGCTGCGTCGCAAGTCGTGTCAAAGCTTCATGTTGAATCACTTTCCGGGTGGGATTAGCTTCCGATTCATGGCGTTTCCATTCCCCGTTGCACACGCGGTCCCGCTCTTCCTGGCCCCCATGGCCGGCGTCTCCGAGTCGCCGTTCCGGCGCCTGTGCCGCCGGTACGGTGCCGACGTCGTCGTGACCGAGTTCCTCTCGGCGGAGGGAATCCGGCGCGAAAACCAGGCGACGCTCTCGAAGCTGCGCTTCGGGGCCGACGAGCGGACCATCGGCGTCCAGATCTTCGGCGCCGAGCCGGACGCGATGCGCGAGGCGGCGGCGTTGGTCACCGACGTCTTCCAACCCGAGTACATCGACATCAACTTCGGGTGTCCGGTCAAGAAGGTGGTGCGGCGCAATGGTGGCTCCGGGTGCCTGAGGGACCTGGGGCTCGTGCAATCGGTGATTCGCGCGGTCATCGCGGGGACGCACCTCCCGGTGACGGTGAAGATCCGGTCGGGGTGGAGCGAGGAGATGCGCGACCCGGTGAAGATCGGGCTCGCCTGCCAGGCGGCAGGGGCACGCGCCCTCGCCATTCACCCCCGTACCCGCACGCAGATGTACACGGGGAGTGCCAACTGGAGCGAGATCGCCCGGGTCAAGGAGGCGCTCGACATCCCGGTCGTCGGGAACGGCGACATCAGGTCGGCGCACGACGCCCTGCGCATGCGGCGCGAGACGGGGTGCGATGGGGTGATGATCGCGCGCGGGTCGTTCGGGCAGCCGTGGATCTTCGACCAGGCGCGGGCGCTCCTGGAGGGGCGTGAGATGCCGCCCACGCCGGAGGTGGAGGAGCGGTTCGCCATCGCCCTGCAGCACGCGCGCATGGTCCAGGAGTACGAAGTGGACCCGGAGGGGGCGGCCGTCGAGTTCCGCAAGCACCTGGGGTGGTATGTGAAGGGGCTTCCCAACTCAGCCGACCTGCGCAAGCGCCTCCACGCCGTCAATTCGTTCGCGGAGGTGGAGGGGATCTTCGCCGACTACCTCCGCTGGCGCGACGAGGCCGGCGTGCCTTCGAACGCTGCAGTGGGCGAAGGAGCCGTGCTGGAGCCCGCCGACGCGTGAGCGCACACCGGATCCTCGACATCCTGGCGCAGGTAGCCAGCGGCGACATCGCGCCGTCGGCCGCGCTCGAACGCCTGGCGCTGGAGCCGTACGAATCGCTCGGCTTCGCGACCATCGACCATCACCGCGCCCTGCGGCAGGGCTTTCCCGAGGTCGTATTCGGGAGCGGGAAGACCGCGGAGCAGGTGGTGGCCATTTGCGAGCGACTGGCGGAGCGCGGCGACGGCTTCCTCGTGACGCGCGCCAGCGAGGCGGTGTGCTCGGCGCTGGTAGAGCATTTCCCCTCGGCCCTCGTGAATTCGCTCGCCCGGACCGTCCGCCTCCCCGCGGGTGCTCCACCGCCCGCTGGCAGCGGCACCATCCTCATCGTGACGGCGGGGACGAGCGACCTTCCGGTCGCCGAGGAGGCGGCCGAGACCGCGTTGGCGATGGGGAACACCGTCACGCGACTCACGGATGTCGGCGTGGCGGGAATTCATCGCCTCTTGGCCCGTGGCGAAGAGCTCCGCCAGGCGAGCGTGATCATCGTGGTGGCGGGAATGGACGGGGCGCTCCCATCGGTAGTTGGGGGGCTGGTGAAGTGTCCGGTCATCGCCGTCCCGACGAGCATCGGCTACGGAGCGGCGCTCGGGGGGGTTGCCCCCCTGCTGACGGCGCTCAACTCGTGCGCGGCCGGGGTCACGGTGGTGAACATCGACAACGGTTTCGGAGCCGCCGTCGCGGCGTCTCGCATCACGCACGCCTGGGGGCGGGGAGGGGGAGACGGCACCTGATCGCCCCTGAACCCGTGCCGGAAGTAGTCTCGCGCCATGGATTGTCAAGTGATTCATGGTCAACGTGTTGCGTACGTCACTTCGAGCGACTCTTCAGGTGCCGATTGACGTGGGGTGGCGAAGCCGTTAGCCTTCATCTGGTAGTCCATGGGGGCGACCTGGATTCGACGGGGTCGGTGACGCCGTGGCTGCGTGCCCAGCTGCTGAGCGCTGGTAAAACACTCGGCAAAATCACAACTGCCAACACTGAACTGGCCCTCGCCGCGTAACTCCTAGGAGTTGCTGCAGGCGTTGCTCCTGATGAAGCCCGCCCGAGGCGGCGTCCGGAGTATCGCAATATCGGGATAGTCCGGCGTCGCGCCTCTTGGCGCCGGGCGAAACTCCAAGGAGGCTCGTGCAGCAATGGGCCGCTCACCGGCCAGTGGCTGCAGACCCCAATCGGTGAGCTACGCACGTAGATGCTGTGGTTGATCTTATCTCGGACCGGGGTTCGACTCCCCGCGCCTCCACTCCGGAAGACCCCGACCGCTCGCGGTTGGGGTCTTCCGCTATTTCCACCCTGCTGACTCGGTCCGCGCCATGAATCTCGGGCGATTCCGCACGCCGGCCACGCCGCTCCATCGCGCGTCCACGGTCCTCTTCGACGATCTGGCGCACCTGCTCCGTGTGCAGCGCGCGATGGCCTCGGGCGGCGGTGACGCGAGCCTCTACGCGACGTTCGGGACCCCGACCACGGCGGCGCTGGCCGATCTGCTGCGCGAGCGGGAGGGAGGCGATGGGGTCGCCTTCGCCCCGTCGGGGCTGGGCGCGGTGGCGCTCGCACTGTTGGCGGTGCTGCGGCAAGGCGACCACCTCCTGATGGCCGACTCGTGCTACGGCCCCACTCGCGCGCTGTGTGACGGGATCCTGGAGCGGTTCGGCGTGGAGACGGAGTACTACGATCCCCTGACCGGCGGCGCGATCGCGCACCGACTGCGGGCCAACACCCGGGCGATCTTCATGGAGAGTCCGGGGAGCTTCACCTTCGAGGTGCAGGACGTCCCCGCGATCGTCGCCGCCGCGAAGCGGACGGAGCGAGAGCGCGGCGAGGCGATCTTCACCCTGATCGACAACGCCTGGGGGTCGCCGGGGTTGCTCACCCCGCTGGCGATGGGCGTCGATATCTCGATCGTCCCCATGACCAAGTACTGGGGCGGGCACGCGGACCTCCTGCTGGGGGCGGTGGTCGCCAACGCGCGCAGCTGGCGGATGGTACGGGGGGCGGCGTTCGACCTCGGTGCCTGTACCAACGCGGAGGATGCCGCGCTCGCCCTGCGGGGGGCGCGCACGGTCGACGTTCGGCTTCGCCAGCATGCCGAGAGCGCGCTCGCTGTGGCGGCGTGGCTCGACGCGCATCCTCGCGTTGGAGCGCTCCTCCACCCGGCGCTCCCCGCCAGTCGCGGACACGACTTGTGGAAGCGCGACTTCAGGGGGAGCAACGGGCTCCTGTCGTTCGAGCTCCTCACGCCGTCGGGGGGGCCGGCCACGCCGCACGACGCCGCCCCCGTGGTCGACGCCCTCGCGCGCAGCGGGGCGTTCGGGCTGGGCTATTCCTGGGGAGGGTACGAATCACTCGTGATGCCCGGGGTGCTGCCGAACGGGACATCCCACCAGGCGCGACGCGTCCGCCCCTGGGAGGGAGGGACCCTCATTCGCCTGCACGTCGGGCTGGAGCCGGTGGAACGCCTTATATCGTCGCTCGAGGGGGCACTGGGGGCGGCGCCTCCGCCCTGAGCCGCGCCGGCCTCAGGGCCTTTCCGTGCCGCCCGGTCAACCGGTCGTCGCCGCCTGTGCTGCCGCCAGCCGGGCGATGGGGACGCGGAACGGCGAGCACGACACGTAATCGAGGCCGGCCTCGTGGCAGAAGGCGACCGAGCGGGGCTCGCCGCCATGCTCGCCGCAGATGCCGGCCTTGAGCTTGGGGCGCGAGGCACGCCCGTCGCGCACCGCCATCTGGATCAGCTTGCCGACGCCCGTGATGTCGAGAACCTGGAAGGGGTCATCCGGGAGGATTCCGCGCTCGACGTATGCGGGGAGGAAGCGTCCGGCGTCGTCGCGGCTCATGCCGAGCGTCGTCTGCGTGAGGTCGTTGGTGCCGAACGAGAAGAACTCGGCGCTTTCGGCGATCTCCCCGGCGGTGAGGGCGGCCCGCGGGAGCTCGATCATCGTCCCGATCTGGTAGTCGATGTCCTCGCCCATGGCGCGCACGACGTGCGCATGGCAGTCCTCGAGGATGGCTCGTTGGTGCACGAACTCCTTCACCGTCGCCACCAGGGGGATCATGATCTCGACGTGGACGTCGATGCCACGCCGCTTGGCCCTGACCGCCGCCTCGAAGATGGCGCGCCCCTGCATCTCGGTGATCTCGGGGTACGTGATCCCCAGGCGGCACCCTCGGTGCCCCAGCATCGGGTTGGTTTCGCGCAGCCCCTCCACGATCCGCATCAGCTCCTGACGGGTCAGCTTGAGCTGGCGGGCCAGGAGCTTCGACTCTTCGCCGCCGTGGGGGAGGAACTCGTGCAGCGGGGGGTCGAGGAGGCGGATGTTGACGGGGAAGCCGCTCATCGCCTCGAAGATCGCCTCGAAGTCGGCGCGCTGCATTGGAAGGAGCTTGGCGAGCGCGCGCCGGCGCCCGCCTTCATCGCGGGCGACGATCATCTCGCGCATGGCGTTGATGCGGTCGCCCTCGAAGAACATGTGCTCGGTGCGGCACAGGCCGATCCCTTCGGCGCCGAAGCCGCGTGCCGTTCGCGCATCGCGCGGCGTGTCCGCATTGGCGCGCACGCGAAGCCGCCGGCTCTCGTCGGCCCACCCCAGCAGGCGTGCATAGGACTGGTACAGCGGGGCGGCGATCGCCGAGAGTTGACCCGACGTCACCCGGACCACCTCCGAGGGGATCGTCGGGAGGTCGCCGGAGAAGACGCGCCCGGTCCCGCCATCGAGTGTGATCCAATCGCCCTCGCCGATCACGGTCCCGTCCACCGTGAACTGCCGGTTCCGCACGTCGACGGCGATCTCCTTGCAGCCGACGACCGCACACTTGCCCATGCCGCGGGCGACGACGGCGGCGTGGCTCGTCATCCCGCCGCGCGACGTGAGGACGGCGCGCGCCGCCACGATGCCGTGGAAATCCTCGGGGGTGGTCTCGTCGCGGACGAGGATCACCGCCTGTCCCGCGGCCGCCCGCTGCTCGGCGACGTCGGGATCGAAGACCGCCATCCCCGCCGCGGCGCCGGGACTGGCGGGGAGGCCGGTGGCGATCGGCCTGGCGTGCGCGGCCGGGTCGATGACGGGGTGGAGGAGCTGGTCGAGGTGCGACGGGTTCACGCGCTGCAGCGCCTCTCGCTCGGAGATGAGCCCCTCGGCCACCATCTCGCCGGCGATGCGAATCGCCGCCGCCGCCGTGCGCTTGCCGGTCCGCGTCTGCAGGAGGTAGAGCGTCCCACGTTCGACCGTGAACTCCAGGTCCTGCATGTCGCGAAAGTGCCGCTCGAGCAGCTCCTGCACGCGGAGCAGCTCTCCATAGGCGCCGGGCAGCTTCTCCGCCATCTCGTCGATGTGCAGCGGAGTGCGGATGCCGGCCACGACGTCCTCCCCCTGGGCGTTGACGAGGAACTCGCCGTAGAACCTCCGCTCCCCGGTGGACGGGTCGCGGGTGAACGCGACGCCGGTCCCGGAATCCTCCCCCATGTTGCCGTACACCATGGCGACGATGTTGACCGCCGTCCCCAGCGTCTCGGAGATGGCGTTCACGCGCCGATAGTCGACCGCCTTCTTGAGCGTCCACGACTTCCAGACGGCCTCGATCGCCCCCCACAGCTGCTCGTGTACGTCCATCGGGAACTCGCGCCCGGTGGTGTTGCGGACGAGCGCCTTGTACTCCTCCACGAGGTTCCGCAGCGAGCCTTCGTCGAGCTCGGCGTCGTTCTGGGCGCCGGTCATCAGGCGCTTGGCCATCAGGAGGTGCTCGAAGTCGTGGATGGGGACCCCGAGGACGACGTCGCCGTACATCTGGAGGAAGCGGCGATACGAGTCGAAGGCGAATCGTGCATTGCCGCTCTGCTGCGCCAGCCCCTGCACGGTGCGATCGTTCAGCCCCAGGTTGAGGATGGTCTCCATCATCCCCGGCATCGAAATGGGGCCCCCCGACCGCACGGAGACCAACAATGGGTTGCGGGGATCGCCGAGGCCGCGCCCGGCCACCGCCTCGAGGCGTTCGAGGTTGGAGGCTACCTCCTCGGCGAGCCCCAGCGGCCGCGTCCCGGTGGCCAGGTAATCGAGGCAGGTACGGCACGCGATGGTGAAGCCCGGCGGGACGGGGACGCCGAGGTTCGTCATCTCGGCGAGGTTCGCCCCCTTGCCTCCCAGCACCGCCTTCATGTCGCGCGTGCCGTCGGCCTTGCCGTTGCCGAAGAAGTAGACCTGGCGTGCGGAGTCCATCATGGGGCGTCGTGTCGTTGGGAGGAGGCTCGCGGGAGGCTAGTCCGAGATCGGCTCCCGCGAGCCGTAGCGAAGCTTGATCGGGGTCGACGGCGCGGGTGTCGGGTACTCCCCCGAAAAGCATGCGTGGCAGAAGCCCGAGGGACCTCCGGGGACGGAGTTGAGCATCCCGTCGAGCGACAGGTAGCCGAGCGAGTCGACGCCGATGAGCGCCGCGATCTCGTCGACGGAGTGATTGGCCGCGATCAGTTCCTCCCGGCTGGGAGTGTCGATGCCGTAGTAGCAGGGGCCGGTGACGGGGGGCGACGAGACGCGCATGTGCACCTCCCGGGCACCCGCCCCGCGCACGAGGGCCACCAGCCCCTTGGTGGTGGTGCCGCGCACGATGGAATCGTCGACCATGACCACGCTCTTGCCAGCCAGCACTTCGCGCACCGGGTTGTACTTGATCTTCACCTTGGCATCACGCCCCGTCTGCGTGGGCTGGATGAAGGTCCGCCCGACGTAGTGGTTGCGAATGAGCGCCAGCTCGAGCGGGAGCCCCGATTGCTCCGCGAATCCCAGGGCGGCCGCGTTGGACGAGTCGGGGACGGCGAAGACGAGGTCGGCCGAGGGGGCCGGCCGCTCCTTGGCCAGCTGCCGCCCCAGGGCGCGCCGCGCGCGGTCCACCGAGCCGCCGAAGACGTACGAGTCGGGGCGCGCGAAGTAGACGTGCTCGAACACGCAGCGATACAGCTGGCGGATGGGGGAGGCCTGGAAGGCTCGCATCCCGTCGCGGTCGACGGCAATGATCTCGCCGGGCTGCACCTCGCGGATGAGCGAGGCGCCGACGATGTCGAGGGCGCAGGTCTCGGAGGCGAAGACATAGCCATCTCCCAGCGAGCCAATGACCAGGGGACGCCACCCCCGCGGGTCCCGGGCGGCCAGGAGCGTCTCGCCGATCACGACGACGAGACAGTACGCGCCCTCGACGCCGGTGAGCGCCTCGGCGAGCATGTATTCGGGGAGTGCCTCGGTCGCCCGGGCCAGGCGGTGCACGATGACCTCGGAGTCCATCGTGCTGGCGAAGATCGATCCCGAATCCTCGAGCTTCTGCCGAAGTTCGAGGGCATTGGTGAGGTTGCCGTTGTGAGCGAGGGCGATATGCCCACCCTTGAACCGGGCGAGCATTGGTTGTGCGTTCTCGATCGACGACGAGCCGGCGGTGCTGTAGCGCGTGTGCCCGATCGCGATGGAGCCGGGGAGCCCCTCCAGCTCGCGCGCCGACAGCCCCTCGCTCACCAGTCCCATCTTGCGTGTCCCGCGAGCGACGGAATCGCGATCGATCGCGACGATTCCCGCCGACTCCTGCCCGCGATGCTGCAAGGAGTAGAGCCCCAGGTGCGTGATGGCCGCTGCCTGGTCCGTGCCGAACACTCCGAATATGCCACACATGGTTCAGCTCTCCTGCGACCCTTCGTGCGACTCGATGGTGGCGGTGGCCACGCGCGTCATGATGCGCGGGATCGCCTCGTGATAGGCGTCGGCGAGGGTGGCGACGGGTGTCGCCGCCACGCCACTCCCCAGGCGCATCCGGAAGGTGCCGTCGCGCGCCCCCACGCGCCCGAGGACGTGGGCCGGGACGCCATGCCGCCCGGCGGCGGCCACGACGTCGGCGGGAGCGCCGGTCGAGACGATGATCCGTCCCTGCGCCTCGCCGAAGAGGACAGCCCGCTCGGGGAGGTGTGCCCACGGGGTGAGGTCGACGTCGACACCGACGGCGGCGTCGCGTTCCATCATCGCGCATTCGGCCAGGGCCACGGCGAATCCGCCCTCCGAGCAATCGTGGGCCGACGACACCAGCCCGCCCTGGATGCACTCGAGGAGCGTGTCGATCAGCCTCTTCTCGCCGTCGAGGTCGCAACGGGGTGGGGCACCGATGGTGAGGTCATGGATGCGAGCGAGGTACTCGCTCGCGCCCAGCTCGTCGGTGAAGTCGCCGAGGAGGACGATGGCGTCCCCGTCGTTCCGGAAGGGGGCGCGGGTGACCCAGCGGACGTCGTCGATGAGGCCGACCATGCCGATGGTGGGCGTGGGGAAGACCACCGAGATCGGGCTCTCGTTGTAGAACGAGACGTTGCCGCCGGTGACCGGCGTGCCTAACGTGCGGCAGGCCTCGCCCATCCCGGCCACCGCCTCCTTGAACTGGTGGAAGACCTCGGGGCGCTTGGGGTTGCCGAAGTTGAGGCAGTTGGTGATGGCCATGGGACGCGCGCCGGTGCAGGCCACGTTGCGCGCGGACTCGGCCACCGCGATGCGCCCGCCGGTGCGGGGCTCGAGATAGACGTAGCGGCCGTTGCAGTCGGTCTTGGCCGCGATCGCCTTGTTGGTGCCGTGCAGGTGCACCACGGCGGCATCGGCCGGGCCGGGGCCGACGATCGTGCTGGCCCGCACCGTCGAGTCGTACTGGCGGTACACCCAGGTCTTGCTGGCGATCGTCGGGCTGGTGAGCAAGCGCCCCAGCGTCCACAGCGGATCCTGCTCCTCCGGGCGTGGTGCGACCATGTGGGGGTCGCGGGCGCGGAGCGCCTTGACGTCCTCGCCCTCGCGCGCCTCGGGGTAGTAGACCGGGCACTCGGTCACGAGCTTCGAACCCGGGAACTCGGCCACGACGTGCTCGCCTTCCGTGACGCGGTAGACCGGCTCGGCGATCACCTGGCCGATGACCTCGGCCGTGAGGTCCCACTTCTCGAGGATGCGCTTGACGTCGCCCTCGTGCCCCATGCGGGCAACGACGAGCATGCGCTCCTGCGATTCCGAGAGCAGAATCTCGTACGGGGTCATCCCCGGCTCACGCACCGGGACCTTGGCGGTGTCGATGGTGACGCCAACGTCGCCGCGCGCCGCCATCTCGGCCGAGGAGCTGGTGAGGCCGGCCGCTCCCATGTCCTGGATGGCGACGATGTGCCCGCTGCGGATCAGCTCGAGCGAGGCCTCGAGGAGGAGCTTCTCGGTGAAGGGATCGCCCACTTGGACGCGCGGACGCTTGGCCTCGCTCGCCTCGGTCAGGTCCTCCGACGCGAACGACGCGCCGTGGATCCCGTCGCGTCCGGTGCGGGCGCCGACGGCGATGATCGGGTTGCCGACGCCCTCCGCCCGGGCCGTGATGAGCTCGTCCTCGCGCATCAGGCCGACGCACATCGCGTTGACCAGCGGGTTCCCTTCGTACGCCGGGTCGAAGACCACCTCACCCGCCACCGTCGGGATGCCGACGCAGTTGCCGTAGTCGCCGATGCCCTTGACCACGCCGGCGAAGAGCCAGCGCACGCGCGGCGAGTCCAACGATCCGAAACGGAGGGAGTTGAGCATGGCGATGGGGCGGGCGCCCATCGTGAAGACGTCGCGGAGAATCCCGCCCACACCGGTCGCTGCCCCCTGGTAGGGTTCGACCGCCGACGGGTGGTTGTGCGACTCGATCTTGAACGCCACCGCGAGCCCATCGCCCACGGAGATCACGCCGGCGTTCTCGCCCGGCCCCTGGAGGACCCACGGTGCCTCGGTGGGGAGGGTGCGCAGCACCGGCTTGGAGTGCTTGTACGAACAGTGCTCGTTCCAGAGCGCGCTGACGATGCCCAGTTCGGTGTGCGTGGGGGTTCGCCCCAGCAGGCGCACGAGGCGCTCGTACTCGTCGGGGGTGAGGCCGTGCTCGGCGACGAGCGCCGGGGTGATTGCCGGGTCGCCGGCACGCGGTGTCGCGCCCATTACCACTTCAACCCGAACATGGCGCGCACGAACGAGCGGAGCTGACTCTGGTCGATGTGCTCCATCATCTCGACCTCGCCCGCATCGAACCAGACGCCATGGCACTCGCTGCAACGGTCGATCTTGATGTGGTGGAACTCGGTCTCCACGAGGTCGTTGCCGCACTTGGGGCACTTCATGTAATGCGACTGGCGCTCGGCGTGCGCGCGCTCGTCGTCGAGGCGGGCGCGCTGCGCCTTGATCAACTCGGCGTCCTGCTTGACGAAGTACTCGTCTTCCGTGCGCGAGGGCTTGTGCTCGTTCATGACTCTAGGCGGGCAAGGGGAGGAGTGGCGAGGAAGGGATCACGCGGCGACGGCGGCCAGCATGCTCTCGAACAACGCGAGGCCGTCGGTGCTGCCGTGGAGCGGGTTCACGGCGCGCTCGGGATGCGGCATCATCCCGAGCACGTTACCGCGCGCGCTGACGATTCCGGCAATGTTGTCGAGGGCGCCATTCGGGTTGGCGGCACCGGTGGCATGCCCGGCGGCATCGACGTAGCGGAAGACGACCTGGCCCGCATCCTCGAGCGCCCGGAGCCCGTCGCCGTCGATGACGTACCGGCCGTCGCCGTGGGCCACCGGGATGCGCAGGAGCTGTCCCGCGCGATAGCGGTGCGTGAAGCCGGTGGTGGCGTTCTCGACGCGCAGGGTGACCGTGTCGCTCACGAACTTCAGCGACGCGTTGCGGAGGAGCGCGCCGGGCAGGAGTTGCGCCTCGCAGGCGATCTGGAAGCCGTTGCAGATGCCGAGCACGGGCGCCCCGCGGTTGGCGTGGGCGATGACCTCGCGCATGATCGGCGAGAAGCGGGCGATGGCCCCGGCGCGGAGGTAGTCGCCGTAGCTGAAGCCGCCGGGAAGGATGACGACGTCCACGCCCTGGAGGTCGTGGTCCTTGTGCCAGAGGCGCACGCCGGTGGCGCCTAACGCCTCGGTCACCGCGAGGTAGGCGTCATCGTCGCAGTTGGAACCCGGAAAGGTGACGACGCCGAACTTCATGCGGGGGTGACTCCCGCGAGCTCGTAGTCCTCGGTGACCGGGTTGGCCAGCAGCTGGTCGCACATGGCGCGCACGCGCGTGGCGGCGGCGTCGGCGCTCTCGGCCTCGAGCTCGAGCACGAGGTGACGGCCGACGCGGACGTCGGCGACCGCGGTGAAGCCCAGGGCATGAAGGGCATCGGCCACGGCCTTGCCCTGGGGGTCAAGAATGCCGCGGCGCGGGACGATATGGACGGCAACTCGGTAGCGGGTCATCCCCGGTTGTCCTCGGTGGGGTTGGAGTGAGGCGGTGAGTCGGACGGTGGAAGCGGACGGTCGCCGCGATGATGGCGGCGCCGGCGGCGGCGGCGGCGGGCCAGCGCGGGGGCGCCCTCCGCCGCCACTTCTTCCGGCTCGGCCAGCGCGCCCCCGACTTCGTCTTCGTCCTCGCCGTCCGCCTCCGCGGCGTCGTGGCCGGGCAGGCGGTCGAGCAGGCCGATGAAGACGGTGGCCACGAGGCCGTACAGGACGTACGCCATCGCCGCCGGGAAGAAGAACTGCTTGGGGAGGAAGATCACCCCGAGCACGGTCCCGACCACCAGCAGCGAGCCGAGGATCTGCTTGACGCTGCGGTACCCGATGGTCGGCATCGCCGCGTACTGGACGTTGCTGATCATCAGGAAGCTCAGGCCGAGCATGATGAAGCGCAGCATCTGATGCCACGGGAGGTCGGCGATCATCGTCTGCGTGTACAGGTCGGTCTGCGAGAACCAGTAGTACGTGGCGAGGGTGCCGCCGGCCGCGGGGGAGGGGAGGCCGGTGAAGTGCGTCTTCTTGCGCCCCGCCTGCTCCACGTTGAAGCGCGCCAGCCGGATGACGGCGCACATCGTGAACAGGAAGCAGAAGATCCAGTCCCACCCGGCCTGGTTGAAGACGGCGAAGTAGATGATCATCGTCGGCGCGAGGCCGAACGAGATGGCGTCGACGAGCGAATCGAGCTCCTCGCCGAAGCGGCTGCCCGTCCGCGTCGCCCGCGCGACGCGGCCGTCGAGGGCGTCGGCTACGCCTCCGAAGACGATGTACGACACGGCCCGTTCGAAGTCGCCGCGCGAGGCGGCGACGATCGCGAAGACCCCGAAGAACAGGTTCGCGAGCGTGAATCCGTTCGGCAGGAGGACGACGGCCTTGCGCGGTTGAGGCCGGGCCACGGTCAGGGCGCTCCCAGGCGGGCGATCAGGGTCGTGCCGGCGAACGTCGTCTGCCCCACCTTCACCATCGGCATCGCCGAGGTGGGGAGGAAGACGTCGACCCGCGAGCCGAAGCGGATGATCCCCATCCGCTCTCCCTGCTCGACGCGTTCCCCTTCGCGGCTGTAGGTCACGATGCGTCGGGCGATGAGCCCCGCGATCTGGCGCACGAGGATGCGTCGGCCGTCGTGCTCGAGCCCCACCGACATCTGTTCGTTCTCGAGGCTCGACTTTTCCGTGGCGGCGTTCAGGAACTTGCCCGGGTTGTAGTGGACAAACTTCACCGTGCCGGCCACGGGATAGCGGTTCACGTGCACGTTGAAGACGTTCATGAAGATCGAGATGCGGAGGGCGCGTCCATGGAGGAACGCCGGCTCGTCGACCTCGGTGATCATCACGATGCGTCCGTCGGCGGGGGAGATGACCAGGTCCGCGCCGCGCTCGCCAATCCGTTCGGGGTCGCGGAAGAAGTACGCGACCCAGAGCGCGACGATGGTGAGGACGAAGGCGAGGAGCCAGAATGGCCACGAGCGCCGGCCGAGCGCCACGGTGTAGCCCACGATCGCCATGGCGGTCGCGAGCAGCATGAAGGGATAGCCTTCTCGGGCGAAGTTCACGGGAGCTTGGTGATGTCGAGTGAGGCGTCGGTGATCCGGCGGAAGGCGTCCAGGTAGCGCGCGCTGGTCGCGGCGACCACCTCCTCGGGAAGGTAGGGTGGCGGAGACTCGCCATTCCACCGCCCCGCCTTGCGCTCCCCGTCCAGGTAGTCGCGCAGGGGCTGCTTGTCGTAGCTGGGCTGCGCGCGTCCCGGCGCATACTGATTCGCCGGCCAGAAGCGCGACGAGTCGGGCGTCAGGACCTCGTCGATGAGGATGGTCTTTCCGCCGACACGCCCGAACTCGAACTTCGTGTCGGCGATGATGATGCCGCGCGGCTCCGCGGTGCGGCAGGCGAAGTCGTAGATGGCACGCGAGAGCCCTTCCAGCTCGGCCGCCTCCCTGGCACCGACGATCCTCGCCATGGTCGCGATCGTGATGTTCTCGTCGTGCCCCGACTCGGCCTTGGTGGCCGGAGAGAAGACCACGGGGGCGAGTCGGGCGCTCTCCACCAGGCCGGCGGGGAGCGGCTCACCCGCCAGCGTCCCGGTGGCCTGGTACTCCTTCCACGCCGAGCCCGACAGGTACCCGCGCACCACGCATTCGACCGGATAGACGTCCGTGCGGCGCGAGACCATCGCTCGCCCCCGCAGGATCTCGCGGTATGGGCCGAGCGCCGGGAATTCGTCGACCAGCGGGGCGACGGCGGTGCTCAGCATGTGGTGGGGGACGATCGGCTCGAGCTGGCGCAGCCACCAGGCGGTGAGCTGCGTCAGGACGATCCCCTTGAACGGGACGGTCTCGCGCATCACGACGTCGAAGGCGGAGACGCGATCGGTGGCCACGATGAGCAGGCGCTCGTCGTCGAGCTCGTAGACGTCCCGCACCTTGCCGCGGCGGTGGGGGCGGAGGGGGAGGGTGGTGGTGGCGATGACGTTCATACCCGCACCTCCTCGCGGGGCGTGGGTGGGAGGCTGGCCTCCAGGATCGGGTCGACCACCTCGGCGAGGAACTCGTCGACCTGCTGCGGGGCGCGGCCGACGAAGCGCGCGGCGTCGAGAGCGGCGCGGATGTCGTCCAGCGCGACGCCGAAGCCCGGATCTCCGGCAAGTCGGTCGAGCATGTCGTTGGCGCGCCCCTCGTCCTTCATGGCGCGCGCCGCGGCGATGCTGTGCCGGCGGATGACCTCGTGCGCATCCTGCCGGCTGCGCCCGGCGCGCACCGCGCGGACGATGAGTTCCTCGGTCGCCATGAAGGGAAGCTCGTCGTTGACGCGCGCGGCGATACGGGCCGGGTGCACCTCGAGTCCCGAGGCGACGTTGGCCAGGAGGACGAGGATGGCGTCGGTGGCGAGAAACGACTCGGGGATCACGAGCCGGCGATTGGCCGAGTCGTCGAGCGTCCGCTCGAAGTACTGCACCGCGTGCGTCTGGTTGGCGTTCGGTTCGAGCGAGGCGACGAAGCGGGCGAGCGAATTGATGCGCTCGCAGCGCATCGGGTTCCGCTTGTAGGCCATCGCCGACGAGCCGATCTGTTCCTTCTCGAACGGCTCCTCGATCTCGCCAAAGGCCTGCAGCATGCGCAGGTCGGAGGCAAGCTTGGCGGCGCTCGCCGCGATCCCGGCGACGACCGACAGCACCTGGGCGTCGATCTTCCGGGTGTAGGTCTGCCCGCTGACGGGGATGGAGGCGCCGAATCCCATGGCCCGGGTCACGAGGCGGTCGAGCTCGCGCACCTTGGCGTGGTCGCCGCCGAAGATCTCGAGGAACGAGGCCTGGGTGCCGGTCGTCCCCTTCACGCCGCGGAAGGGGAGCGTCGCGTCCCGGTGGTCGAGCTCGGACAGGTCCAGGACGAGGTCCTGCATCCAGAGCGTGGCGCGCTTCCCGACGGTGGTGAGCTGCGCCGGCTGCAGGTGCGTATACCCCAGCGTCGGCTGGTCCCGCCAGGTGCGGGCGAAGGCGGCCAGTTCGCGCAGCGTATCGACGACCTTGGCGCGCAGGAGGGCGAGCCCCTCGCGCATGAGCAGGAGCTCGGCGTTGTCGGTGACGAAGCACGAGGTGGCGCCGTAGTGGATGAAGCCCTTGGCGGCGGGGGCGACGTCGCCGAAGGCGTGCACGTGCGCCATGACGTCGTGCCGGAAGCGCTTCTCGTACGCCGCCACCGCGGCGAAGTCGATGTCGTCGAGGTGCGCGCGCATCTGCGCGATGGCCTCGTCGGGAATCGGGACGCCTAACGACTTCTCGGCCTCGGCGAGCGCCAGCCAGAGGCGACGCCACAGGCCGTGGCGCCGCTGCGGCGACCAGAGGGCGAGCATGTCGCGGGACGCGTAGCGCTCCGCCAGCGGGGTGGAATACTGCGCGTGCGTGGTCACTGAATCACGAAGTCCGTGGTGTAGAAGTAGCCACGCCGTTCGAAGACGAGCCGTAACCCGCTGCGCCCGCCGTAGTAGTCGAAGGCGCGGGAGACATCGGCCGCCTCCCCGATCGTGGTGCGGTTGATCTGGACGATCAGGTCGCCCTCCTGCAGCCCGATCTCGTTCTGGATGCGATCGCTGGCGCGCACCACCAGCGCCCCCCTCGTGCTCCGGAACCCGCGCTCGGCGCGGATGGCCGGCGTCAGCGACACGAGCTCGAGCTCGCGCAGCACCGTGACGCGCGGGGCACTCACCTCCGGCAGGTCGGCCACCGTGACGTTGACCGTGAACTCGCGTCCCCCGCGCCGCACGACGAGGGGGATGGTCTCTCCCACGCGCAGGTCGAGACGCTCGGCTTCCCAGTCGAAGACGTTGCGCAGCGCCTTCCCGCGCGAGCGCAGGATCTGGTCGCCCGGCTGCAACCCGGCCCGGGCCGCCGGAGAACCGGGGACCACGGCGCGCAGGACGACGCCTGCCGTCACGATGTCGCGCGGATTGCCGCTCGTGCCCGTGCGCAGCTGCTCACCGATCCATGGGCGGCGAACGCTTCCATGGTCGAGGAGATCGTCGACGATGCGACGCGCCCGGTTGATGGGGATGGCGAAGCCCAGGCCGACCGACCCCCCGCTCGGCGAGTAGATGGAGGAGTTGACGCCGATCACCTCACCCACCGCGTTCACGAGCGGACCGCCCGAGTTGCCGGGGTTGATGGAGGCGTCGGTCTGGATCATGCCGACGTAGATCCCGCTCCCCTCGCTCCGCCCCATCAGGTTGCGCCCGGTGGCGCTGATGACGCCGGCGGTGACGCTCGGCTCGGTGTTGCCGAGCAGGAAACCGAACGGGTTGCCGATGGCGATGGCCCACTCGCCGATGAGGAGCGGCTCGGAGCTCCCCAGCGTGGCGACGGGAAGGTTGCGCGCGTCGATGCGGATGACGGCCAGGTCGTTGGTCTCGTCGATCCCGACGAGGGTGCCGGCATACGTGGTCCCGTCGCGGAGCATGACCGAGATGCGGTTGGCGCCGCTCACGACGTGGGCGTTGGTGACGATGATCCCGTTGGGGCGGATGATGAAGCCCGAGCCCAGCCCGGGTTGCACCTGCTGCCCGGAGCGGCCACCGAAGAACTGCTCGAAGACGTCGGCGGGGACCCGTTCGACGGTTTCGGTCTGCACCGTGACGACGGCCGGGGCGACGCGGGCGACGGCGTCGGTGATGGCCGTGCGGCGGGCAGCGTTGATCTGGGCGTTCTGCTCCGCCACCTGGGCCGAGGCGGCGAGCGCCGGGGTGGCAGGGGCGGGGGAGCCGCCATCGCAGGCGGAGCCGAGGGCGACGGCGATGGCGGCGATGGTGTCGCGGAAGCTCATGCGTCGGCGAGATAGAGGGCGTCTGGGTAGGCGACCCGATCGAGGAAGAGGGCGTGCGCCGGCGCGGGGGGCGACACGTCGGTGTTGGACGTCGCGCCGAGGAGCGCGGGGAGGTCGCCGGGGGCGCGCCGACCACTCGCGATCTCGAGCATGGTCCCGACCAGAAACCGCACCATATGGTGCAGGAAGCGATTGGCCTCGATGTGGAAGGTGAGGCCACCGGGGCGATCGCTCCAGCAGGCGTCGGTCACGATGCAGCGGTGAGGGTCGTGGTCGGGGGCGGTACCGCGAACGGCGAAGGCGATGAAGCAGTGATCGCCCACAATCTCCCTGGCAGCGGCATCGAGCAAGCCACGATCGACCGGATGTCGATACGCCCATTCGGTGCGTCGCCGGAACGGTGACATGACCGCGTCATCCGTTCCCACGTAGTACGCATACCGTCGGGCCTGCGCGCTGAACCGTGCGTGGAACTCGGGGCGCATCTCGTGCACCGCCGCTACCCACACGTCGTCGGGGAGGAGTGCGTTGAGGGCGCGGCGCAATGTTGGCGCGCTCCACTTTTCCGGCACTCGCACTCCGACCGCCTGCCCGCGCGCGTGGACGCCCGCGTCGGTACGGCCGGCCCCCTGGGCCACGATTCGTTCACCGCACAACCTGGCGAGCACCCGCTCGACCTCACCCTGGACGGTTCGCGTCCCAGGCTGCACTTGCCACCCCGAGAAGGCGGTCCCGTCGTAGTGCAGCACGAGCTGCAGGGTGCGCACCGACATCGACGCGAAAGTTAGCCCGGCAACCCTTCAAGTCAAGCAAACGCCGGGGCGCGCGGCACCGCGCCAACCGATTGACTTCGCGTCACCTACAGGGTCACTTTGCACCTCCGCGCCGCCCTCGGTGAGGGAGCAGCGTACCGTCCCGACATGTCGATTCGCACCCTCCCGTCGCTCGCGCACGCCCTGAGTGTTGCCCCCGATCTCGACGCCGCCCTGGTGGCGCTCGGGGAGGCGCTGGCGGAATCCGACCGGTCGGCCGTCGTCGCGCTGTTTCGCTACGATGGACGTCGCGACATGCTCCGCGAGCGGCTCACTCCCGCCGGAAGCCAGGTGACCCGCGCCGTGGTGGACACCACCATCGATCACCTCCCGCCGGCCGCGCGGGCGATGGTCGCGCACGGGGGACAGTTCGTCGACCTGGGCGACCGTTCCGCGGAGTACGCCCGCCTCCTCGGGCTCACCCCCTTCGCCGACGGGGGGATCCTCGCGGTGCGCGGCCTAACGACTGACGGCGACCTCTCGGGGATGCTGGCCCTCTACGAGCAGCGGCGCATGTTCGGGACCCGCACCACCGAGCGCTTCGCCCCATCAGTGGCGCTCTTCGAGCTGGCGTACGGCCGCTTCGGCGAGCGGGAGGCGCGGGAGGAGGCGGTCCGCACGCTGGAGGACGTCACGCAGCGGGTGCACAGCGAGTACGTGCGGAAGCTGGGAGCGCTCGAGACCGAACTGGGGCGCGCGCGCGGCGCCGCGACGCAAGCGAGCCCCGCCGACAGCGACCGCCTGTTGCAGCTCGAGCGCGACATCGCCGGGGCGCAGGAGGACGGGCGTCGCGCCACCCGCAAGGCGACCTCGCTCGAGCAGCAGCTCACCGCCGCCGTCGCCCAGCTGGAGCAGGCGCACATCGAGCTGCACCGCCGCAACGAGGCGCTGCGCCAGAAGACGCGCACCTTGTACCTCATCGAGCGCTCGCTTCGCGTGGACAACACGGCGCACGACCCGCGCCAGCTGGTGGACGGGCTGCTGGCGCTGGTGGGAGACGACATGCAGGCGCAACGCTGCTCGCTCATGCTGCGCGCGCCCGAGCCCGAGATGTTGTACCTGGCGGCAGCGCGCGGCCTGGCCCCCAACATCGTCCTCGGCTCGCGCGTCCCGTTCGGCAAGGGCGTCGCCGGGATCGTGGCGGTCTCGCGGGAACCGCTCCTGGTGCAGGATGCCGCCGAGGCCGATCGCCACCCCCTCCTGCGCGACCAGTACCTGACCACCGGCTCCTTCATCTCGTTCCCCCTCATCTATCGCGGCGAGTTGCTGGGGGTGGTGAACCTGACCAACCGGGCCCGGCGCGGCGTCTTCGTCGAGGAAGACGTGGAACGGGTCAGCCTGCTCGCGCTCGAGATCGCCCTCATCGCGTCGAACGCGCGCCTCCCCGAGCGGCTCCTGGGAGAAATTGGTGGGCGCTAACGCACTGCAGCAGGCCATACGCCGGCTGGCCTTCGGGGAATCGCTCGACGCGCCGACGGCGACCGCCTCCTTCGGCGTGATCATGCGCGGCGAGGCCACGCCGGCGCAGGTCGCCGCGCTGCTGATGGGGCTGCGGGTCAAGGGCGAGACCGTCGACGAGGTGGCGGGGGCGGCCACCGCCCTGCGCGAGGCGATGGTCCACCTCCCCGCGGACGACCCCGACTCGCTGGTCGACACGTGCGGGACGGGAGGCGGGACGCTCACGACCTTCAACATCTCCACCGCGGCCGGCTTGCTGGCCGCAGGTCTCGGGGTGCGGATCGCGAAGCACGGCAACCGGTCCTTCACCTCCCAGTGCGGGAGCGCGGACGTGCTCGAGGCGCTCGGCGTCCGGCTGGACGCCCCCCCGGCGGTGATGGAGCGCGCGCTCCAGGAGGCGGGCGTGGTCTTCATGTTCGCCCCCAGCATGCACCCGGCGATGCGCCACGTGGGACCGGTGCGGCGCGAACTCGCGGTTCCGACCGTGATGAACATCGTGGGCCCCCTGGCCAACCCCGCACAGGCCGGTCGTCAGGTGCTGGGGGTCGCGGAGGTGCACCGCATGCCGCTGATGGCCGGTGCGCTCTCGGCGCTGGGGAGCCGGCACGCCCTCGTCGTCCATGGTGAGCCGGGACTCGACGAGTTCTCGCCGCTCGGGACGACCCGGGTGCTGGAGGTGCGCGATGGCACGACCCGCGAGTGGAGCGTCGAGCCGCGCGACTTCGGGTACCCGGAGTTCTCGGCCGACGGACTGGCCGGCGGCACGCCAGCCGACAACGCCCGCATCGTGCGGGAGGTGCTGGCAGGCGAGGGGACACCGGCGGCCACGGCCGCGGTGGAGCTGAATGCCGCCGCGGCCCTGTACGTCGCGGACGTGGTGTCGGACTTCGCGGCCGGTGTGTCGATGGCTCGCGAAGGGCTCGCGAGCGGGGCAGGGCTCGCCGCCCTTGAGCGGCTGCGGCAGGCGTACGCGCTCTAGTCGCGCGCCCGCACGACCGCCCTGATGCTTGCGGCCTAGTACTTCCGGATGACGCCGACGACGATGCCCTGGATGGCGATGTCGTTCTCGTGAACATACATCGGCGCCAGCGCATCGTTGGCCGGCTGCAGGCGGATGCGCCCGTCGCGCTCGCGGTACAGCTTCTTGCACGTGGCGCCGCTGTTGTTGAGGAGGGCGATGACCATCTCCCCGTTGTCGGCGCTGCGACGCTCGTTCACGATGACGAAATCGCCGTCGCGGATCTGTTCGTCGATCATCGAATTGCCGCGCACCCGGAGGACGTAGTGGTCGCCGTTGCGGCTCACCAGTTCCTGCGGCACGGCGATCGTCTCGTTGTAGGACAGGGCCTCGATCGGGGCCCCGGCCGCCACGGTGCCGAGCAGCGGCAGCTCGATGGCGCGGGCGAAGACGTCGGAGGGGAGGATCTCGATGGCGCGGCTCTCGTTGTAGTTGCGCCGGATGTACCCCTTACGCTCCAGGTTGGTCAGGTGCTCGTGCACCGTGGCCAGCGAGTTATAGTTGAACTGCGCGGCGATCTCCTCGAAGCTGGGAGCATAGCCGTGATCCGCCGCATACTCCTGCAGGTAGGTCAGGATCTCTCGTTGCCGCTTGGTCAACGCCATTGTGCGCTCCGCGCCAAGGTGCGTTCGGGAGCCATGAGTGCAAGGACGATCCCCGAACATCTGCCGAAGCAACGTTAGCCGAACAAGCCCCGAAGTGCAAGAGAATCTCCCCTGGACGCCCCCCTCGGGCCCATTGGGCCGCCTGAGCCGGGCTGCCCTCGAACGCGCCGAGCTCCTCCTCCCCCGGCGGGCGGAGCTGCGCGATCGCGCCCGCGACGCCGCTCCTCGCCCATCCCTTGCCCAGGCCCTTCGGGGAGGGGAGACGGTGGCGATCATCGCCGAGATCAAGCGACGCTCCCCATCGAAAGGGGTGATCAATGCCGCCATCGATGCGGGCGATCGCTCCCGGCTCTACGCCGAGTCCGGGGCGCGCGCCCTCTCGATCCTCACCGAGCCGGCCGAGTTCGGCGGCTCGGCCGATGACCTTCGAATGGTGGCGGGACAGGTGGCGATCCCCCTGCTCAAGAAGGATTTCCACGTCCACGAGGTCCAGGTGTGGGAGGCCCGGGCGCTGGGGGCGTCGGCGATGTTGTTCATCGCACGCGCCCTTGCCCCCGACATGCTGCGCCGTCTGGTCGACCTGGCGGTCGAGGCCGGCGTCGAACCCCTCATCGAGATTCGCTCCGAGGCGGAGCTCGAGGTGGCGCTGATGACGCCGGCGCAGGCGATCGGCGTGAACGCGCGCGACCTGGAGACGCTCGTCGTGGACGCGGCCGTCACCGAGCGGGTCCTCCCGCGCATCCCCGAGGATCGCATCCGGGTGGCGGAGAGCGGGATGGCGACGCCCCGCGACGTGGCCCGCGCCGCGTCGCTCGGCGCGCATGCGGCGCTCATCGGCTCGTCGCTCTCGGCGGCCGCCGATCCCGCGGCCACGCTGCGGGCCCTGGCGGGCGTCGCCCGGGGGGGACATGGGGGTTGAGATCAAGTTCTGCGGGCTGACGCGAGCCGACGATGCGCGGGTCGCGCTGTCGTTAGGCGCGGCCTACCTGGGGTTCATCCTCGCGCCCAGCCCCCGTCGCCTGACGCTGGAGCAGGGCGCGGCCCTCCTCGCCTCCCTGGATGCCGGTGCGACGGCGCCTCCCGCCCGGCGGGCACGCCGCGTCGGCGTGGTGGCGGGCGCGGACGTGCGGTCCATCGTCCAGGCCGTCGACACCCTCGGACTCGACGTCGTCCAGCTCCATGGCGTCGATGACGAGCGGCTCGTGCCGGCGCTGCGGGCGGCGACTCGCGCGCAGCTCTGGAGCGTGGTGCACGTGGGCGCGGACGGCGTCGATGAGAAGCGCCTTACGAGCGCGGCGCGTGCCGATGGCGTCGTCCTCGATGCGAAGGTCGACGGGGTGCTGGGGGGAACGGGGCGCGCGTTCGACTGGGCGCGGGTCGCCCGGGCGGTGGATCCGTTCCGCGGGGTCCGACCGATTATCCTTGCTGGAGGGCTGCGACCGGACAACGTCGCGCGCGCGATCGCGCTCTTCGCGCCGGACGTGGTCGACGTCTCGTCGGGGGTGGAAGCGGCCCCCGGTTGCAAGGATCCTGCGCGCATGCGCGCGTTCGCGGACGCCGTACACGGAGCTGGAGGGAGATGACGGTCCCCGTCGCACTGCACGATCGATTTGGCGTCTATGGCGGGCGCTACGTACCCGAAACCCTGATCCCGGCGCTCGACGAGCTCGAGGCGGCGTTCGACGCCGCGCTGTCGGATGCGGCCTTCATCGCCGAGTGGCATTCGCTGCTGACGCACTACGTCGGGCGGCCGTCGGCGCTGAGCGACGCGCCGCGGCTGTCGGAGCTGGTCGGGGCGCCGGTGTGGCTCAAGCGCGAGGACCTGAACCACACGGGTGCCCACAAGATCAACAACACCGTGGGGCAGGCCCTGCTGGCGCGCCGCATGGGGAAGTCGCGCATCATCGCCGAGACGGGGGCGGGGCAGCACGGCGTGGCGACCGCGACCATCTGCGCGCGATTCGGGCTCGAGTGCGTCGTCTACATGGGCGAGGAAGACATGCGGCGGCAGGCGCTCAACGTCTACCGCATGCAGCTGATGGGGGCGCGTGTGATCCCCGTCACCAGCGGGACGCGAACGCTCAAGGACGCCACCACGGAGGCGATCCGCGACTGGGTCACGAACGTCCGCGATTCCCACTACATCATCGGCTCGGTGGTGGGGCCGGCCCCGTATCCGCGGATGGTGAAGGAGTTCCAGGCGGTCATCGGGCGCGAGGCCCGGGCGCAGATGCTGGAGCGCGCCGGGCGGCTGCCGCGGACCGTGGTGGCATGCGTGGGGGGGGGGTCGAACGCGATGGGAATTTTCGCCGGATTCGTTGACGATCCGGGGGTGCAACTCGTCGGAGTGGAGGCGGCAGGTGAAGGGCTCGATTCCGAGCGCCACTCGGCGTCGCTGTCCCGCGGGACGCCCGGCGTCCTGCACGGCTCCCTGAGCTACCTGCTGCAGGATGACCGGGGGCAGGTGCACCCGGCGCACTCGATCTCGGCCGGGTTGGACTACCCGGGCGTGGGGCCGGAGCACTCCTTCCTGAAGGATAGCGGCCGGGCCCGCTATGTCGCGGTCGGTGACGAACAGGCGCTCGAGGGATTCGCGATGCTGAGTCGACTGGAGGGGATCATTCCGGCATTGGAGACGGCTCATGCGGTGGCGTGGGTCGCGGCGCAGCGTGGGCAGTGGGGCGCCGACGAGCCGGTGCTGCTCTGCGTGAGCGGGCGCGGCGACAAGGACGTGGCGCAAATCCGCGAGATGGGGCTGCTCACGCTGTGACGCAGCCGTCGGCGCCGCCCCAGCTCCCTGGCGTGGACGACCGTCCCGAGCCCCCGTTCCCGGCGGCGCTCGTGGAGGAGATGCTGCGCATGTTTGCGCGGGCGGTGCGCGCGCACCAGCTCTACCTCCACAACAACCCGACGTACCTCAAGGCGCTGGACAACCTGCGTGCGACCTTCGCGCCGATCTGGTCCCATACCGACGAGGTCACCATCGAGGTGACCGACACCCAGCTGCGCTGGGAGGGGCTCGTCGTCATCAACGAGCCCGACAAGACGACCGACGCGCTGCCGTGGGTGCTCTACAAGGACGGCATCCGCGAGTTGCAGCTGATGCGCGGCGTCGAGGAGTCGGAGGTCGTCGCGCTGGTGGACATCGTGTCGCGGGTGCGCAAGGCGCTGCCTGACGAGGACGACCTGCTGACGCTGCTGTGGGAGCAGGAATTCGCGCAGGTCCGCTACCGGTACGTGGACATGGTGCTCGAGGGGGTCGCGCCGCTGGATGCGTCCGACCTGGCGCACCAGGACCGGTTGGTGGACCCGCAGCAGGTGCAGGAACCGCCGCAGGAGACGATCCTCCCCAGCGGGGTCGTGAACCTCGACGACTTCGACGCCACGCTCTACTTCCTCGACGAGCACGAGGTGGAGTACCTGCGTGACGCGGTGGCGGCCGAGTACGCGGCCGACCTGCGGGGGAACGTCGTCTTCATGCTGCTCGACGTCTACGAGGTGCAGACCGATCCCGCGATCCGCGAGGAGATCGTGAGGGTGCTCGACAACCTGCTCGTGCAGCTGCTGGCGGCCGGGCGCCTCCGCACGGTGGCCCTCCTCCTGCGCGAGGTGAACGTCGCGGCCAACCGGGCACGGGAGATCGCGCCCGCGCAGCGCGAGCAGCTCCTGACGCTCCCCAACCGCATGAGCGAGCCGGAGGCGCTGTCGCAGCTCCTGCAGTCGCTGGACGAGCGCGCGGACCTCCCCGAACAGGGCGACCTGAACGAGCTCTTCGACCAGCTCCGGGTGACGGCGTTGGGGACGATCTTCGCCTGGCTGGGGCGGCTCCAGGATCCGCGCGTACGCGCCCAGCTCGAAGCGGCGGCGCAGCGGCTGGCGGCATCCAACACGGCGGAGCTGGTGCGCCTCATCGGGGCGCCCGAGCGCGAGGTGGCGCTGGAGGCCGTCCGCCGTTCCGGCGCGATGCGGGCCGCCGCAGCGGTCCCCGCGCTCTCGCGACTCACCGGGCACCAGGAGGGCGGGGTGCGCCTGGCAGCCGTGCAGGCGCTCGGCGAGATCGGGACCCCCGGTGCGCTGCAGCAGCTGGAGCGGGCCATCGACGACCCGTCGCGTGAGGTGCGCGTGGCGGCCGCCCGCGCCTTCGCGGCGCGCGCCCACAAGCCGGTGCTGGCGCGCCTCGAGGCGGCCATCAAGGCGAAGCGCCTGGGGGATGCCGACCTCACCGAGAAGATGGCGATCTTCGAGGCCTATGGGGCGATGTGCGGCGAGGCGGGGATCCCGCTGCTCGACGGCCTGCTGAACGGCAAGGGGATCTTCGGACGGCGCGAGGACGCCGAGCTGCGGGCCTGCGCGGCGCGGGCGCTCGGCCAGGTCGGGTCGAACGCGGCCATCGAGTCGCTCCGGCGCGCGGCGGCGGACAAGGAGATCCTCGTGCGCAACGCCGTCAACCGCGCCCTGCGGGGAGGGACGGAGTGAGCGGGATACGGCCCACCCCGGCGACGGGGACGCGCATGCAGGTCTCGACCAGCGACCTGTCGGGGGACACCTACATCCGGCGTGCCGGAAGGCAGCTGATCCAGAGCGTCTACGGCGCCATGCGCGTCATCCGGCTGTACCCGCCGGAGAACGAGGCGGTGCGCAACGCCCTCGCCGACCTGGCCGCGACCGCCGGGGCGCTGCTCGAGCGGGAGCACGAGCTCGAGCTGCGTGCCACCAACGAGTTCATCTTCGTCAACTCGACCCGCCTGCGCCTCGACCTGGACAACTACGCGAGCTTCTCGCAGATCCTGTCGGCGCTTCGCGCCTGCGGCGTCGGGGTCGTGCGCGTCCATCCGGGAGCGCAGGCGCGTGACTGGCTCGTCTTCCTCTCGCTCCTGCTGAGCCAGAGCAAGTCGGAGGGGGATGTCACGGCGTTCGACGTCGCCGAACGGCTCGCCGCGGCGGGGGTCTCGGTCTTCGAGCTGGGGGCGCCGCTCGTCACCGAGGACGACAGCGACCGCCTGGAGCGCGCCAAGGAGGCCGCCAAGCGCACCTACTCGCAGTCCGTGGCGGTCACGAAGGAAGTGATGAACTCGGTGCGCATGGGGGCGGCGCCGAACATCAAGAAGATCAAGCGGGTGGTCCAGACCATCGTCGACCAGATCCTGAACGAGGAGACGTCGCTGGTGGGGCTCACCACGATCCGCGACTACGACGAGTACACCTTCACGCACTCGGTCAACGTCTGCATCTTCTCGGTCGCGCTCGGGCGACGCCTGGGGCTGAGCAAGTTGCAGCTGTACGACCTCGGGCTGGCGGCGCTCTTCCACGACATCGGGAAGTCGCGCGTCCCCCTGTCCGTGCTCAACAAGGTCGAGGGGCTCAACGATGACGACTGGCGATGGCTGGCCGCGCACCCGTGGCTCGGCGTGCTGGCGCTCTTCCAGATGCGCGGACAGCAGGAGCTGCCGTACCGCGCCATGGTGGTGGCCTACGAGCACCACATGAAGCTCGACCTCACCGGCTATCCCAAGAGCACGCGCCCGCGCCAGCAGAGCATCTTCAGCAAGATCGTCGCCGTGGCCGATGGCTTCGACGCCGCCACCACGCGGCGCGCCTACCAGACGGTCCCCATGTCACCGGCCGCTGTGCTGGCCGGCATGCGCGACAACCCGAAACGCGGGATGGACCCGGTGGTCGTGAAGGGGTTCATCAACCTCCTCGGCGTCTTCCCCGTGGGGACGGTGGTCGTCCTCGACACCTTCGAGCTGGCCGTGGTGCACGCCACGAACCCGAACCCGGCCGCGATCTCGCGCCCGATCGTCCGCATCGTCAGCGATGACCGCGGCAACGTGCTCTATCCGGGGCACCTCGTCGACCTCACCGAGCAGAACGGCGATGGCACGTACGCCCGCACCATCATCAAGACCGAGAACCCCGATCGATACGGCATCAATGTCGGCGACTACTTCGTCTGATCCGCTCGCGCAGCGATTCGAAACCCTGGCCGGCGCCAACCGCCGCGCCCTCGTGACCTACATGACGGCGGGGCACCCGGACCCGGCGCGCTCGGTGGCGCTCATGCGCGCGCTCGAGGCCGGGGGAGCGGACGTCATCGAGGTCGGCGTCCCATTTTCGGACCCGATGGCCGACGGACCGGTGATCCAGCGCAGCTCGCAGGTGGCCCTTGGCCATGGCGTGGGACTGCCGCAGGTGCTGGAGATGGTGCGCGAGGCGCGACTCTCGGTTCCGGTCGTCCTGTTCAGCTACCTCAACCCGATCCTCGCCGCCGGCCCCGAGGTTCTGGCCCGCGCCGCCGAGGCCGGAGTCCACGGCGTGCTCGTGACGGACCTGCCGGTCGGTGCCGACCCGGCGCTCGAGGCCAGGATCGGCGACGGACCGCTGGCGTTCGTGCGCCTGGTGGCCCCGACGACGCCGACCGAGCGGATGCGCGAGATCGCCCGTCACGGGCGCGGCTTCGTGTACCTCATCTCGCGCCTCGGCGTGACCGGCATGCAGCGCGACGTGGCCCGCGACCTTCCGGAAACCGTGGCGCGGCTGCGGTCGGCGACGGAGCTCCCGATCTGCGTGGGCTTCGGCATCTCCACCGGGGAACAGGCGCGCGCCATCGGGCGCATGGCCGACGGCATCGTGGTGGGGAGCGCCATCGTGAAGGCGGCCGAATCCGGGGTCGAGGCGGCGCACGCCCTAACCGTGGAACTCCGCCAGGCACTCGACGCCGCCTGACGTGCGCGTGCGCGTCGACCTCCTCACACGTGGCATCGCCGTCGCGGGGACCGCGGTGGTGGGGGGGCTGACGGTCGCCGACCCACGGTGGGCCACGCACCCCGCAGGCCTGCTGGTCGTGGCACTCGGCACCATCCTCCTGCGCGCGCGCCCGGTCGCGCTGACCAAGTACTCGACGCTGTCCGGGACGGCGGTGGCCGCGATGTCCGGGGCGCTGGTCCTCGGGGTGGGCGCCGCGACGATGGCCGTCTTCGTCGGCATCCTCTGCACCGACTGGCTCCTCCATCGCAAGATGCTGTGGTGGGCCTGGGTCAACGCCGGGCGCGAGGTGCTCGCCCTGGCCGCCGCGTACGGGGCCTATGCCGCCACCGCCCTCCTCACGAACGTGCAGCTGACGGGGGCGCTCACGGCCGAGGTCGTCCCGGCCATGTCCGTCTTCGCCTTCGCCTATTTCGTGACGGGGCGGGGGCTGCAGTACTTCTCCCTCCTGGTGCGCGACAAGCTGTTCCCCGACGAGCGCGCGCTCATCCTGCGCTACGAGGTCGTCACCTTCGGGGCCGCCGTGGCGGCGACGTTCCTCGTGGTCCTGACGATCGTCAACGTCGCGCACGCCGGGTGGTGGGTGGTCGCCGTCGCGCTGGGTTTCGCCTCCCTCCTGTTCCAGCGCATCCTCGAGGAGGCCATCGCCGCCGAGGAGCTCAACAAGGTGCACCAGATGGAGCTGGTCGTCTCGAGCGACGCCTCGCTCGGCGAAGCCTTCACCCGCATCGCCGGGCTGGCGAGCCGCCTGATCGACTGGCGGGAGTTCAGCATCCATCGCCTGCACGAGGGGGCGCCCCGCCTCCTCTTCACCAGTCGCGACGGCCTGCTCGATCCGCCCATCGACCCCCCCGACAGCGGACGGCTGCTCCGTGAGGAGGCGCTCGCCAGCGGGCGACCGGTGGTCGTCAACGACGCCACGATCGACCCGCGGCTCGTCGGCGGACGCGAGACGGTGCAGAGCACCGTCGTCGTTCCGCTCATGTTCGGGGAGCGCGCCGTGGGGCTGCTGGAGCTGGAACACCACAAGCGCGACATGTACGGGGCGAAGGAGCTGGCGATGGTGCAGCGCTTCGCCAGCCAGCTCGCCACGACGATCCACATCCAGGACCTGCGGCGTCCCCTGGTGGAGTCGGTGGCCCGGCTGGAGCGGCAGGTGGGGACGATGGGTGAATCGGCGCACGCGCTGCGCGGGGGTGCCGAAACCGTCGCCCGACTGGCGACGGAGCTGTCGCGATCGGTGGCCGAGGCGAGCGACCAGTCGGCGCGCGGACGCGATGCCGCCGCGGACGTGCACGCGACGACGACGACCATCGCCCGCGACGCGCGTGAAGCGGCGTCGGCGAGCGAACGCGCCGCGCAGATCGCCACCGAGCATCGGGGGACGATTGGCACCGCCATCGAGCGCCTCGTGAGCGCGAAGGGGTTCGTCGGCGAGAGCGGGGCCATCATGGCCGACCTTGGCGACGAGACCCGCCGCGTCACCTCGTTCATCGGCGTCATCAAGGACCTGGCCGAGCAGACGAATCTCCTGGCGCTCAACGCCGCCATCGAGGCGGCGCGGGCCGGAGAGGAGGGACGCGGCTTCGCGGTGGTGGCCGAGGAGATCCGCAAGCTGGCGGAGCAGAGCGGGCGCGCGTCGGAAGACGCGAGCGTGCTGGTGGCGACGCTGGTGGGCCAGATGGAACGGGCGACGCGGCAAATGGATCGCGGGCAAAGCCTGGTGTCCGACGTCGAGACCCTGTCCGGATCGGCGCGCGACGCGATGGCGCAGGTGGTGGAGTCGTCGCAGGCCGCCGCCACGTGGGCGCGGCGCATTGCCGAGGTGTCGCACACCCAGGACGAGGCGGTCGGCGGGATGCGCGATCGGCTGGCGCGCGTGGCCGAGATCTCGCGCCGGAACACCGAGGGGACGGAGCAGCTGGCGGCGACGGCGGAATCGCAGGCGCGCTCGGTGCACGAGGTGGAGGGGGCGACGCGCGAGCTGCGCGAGCTGGCCACCTACCTTGGCGACCTCGCCCGACGCCTGTCGCGCATCGGGCAGCGCTGAAATTGACGCCCCTCCCGGGCGCTTTTAGGTTGCGCCGGCGTGCCCTCCTTCGCTGATTCCTCGCCGCCGTCGCACGCCCCGTCCCCGGTGGAGCTCCCCTCGTGGGCGCGGGTCGGCGACAAGCGACGCGCGCACATCGCGCGCGTGACGGCGTTGCTGGACGGCTGGAGCGAGGCGCTGCACCTCACCGATGCGGAGCGCCAGCTGTGGCACGATGCGGGGCGCTGGCACGATGCGCTGCGCGATGCGCCGCTCGACGAATTGCGGCTGGCGGTCCCCGACCGGTCGCTCCCGGACTCGGTCCTGCACGGCCCGGCCGCCGCGCGCCGCCTGGCCGAGGAGGGGGAGGCGCGGGAGGAAGTGCTGGAGGCCATCCGCTGGCACACGCTTGGCAATCCCGAGTGGGGACGCGCGGGGCGGGCCCTGTTCATGGCCGACTACCTCGAACCCGGGCGTCCGTTCGCGCAGGCCGATCGGGCCTTCCTGGCCTCGCACGTCCCCATGGACTTCGACGGCGTCTTCCGGCAGGTGGTGCGGACGCGGATCGAGTGGACCCTGCGCGAGGGGAAGACGATCTTTCCCGAGACGGCGGCGCTGTGGAATCGCGTGCGATGAGGCGCATCGCGCTGTTCGTGGCGGCGGCCGTGCTCGTGGCCGCCGGGGCGGGCGCCTGGCTCCTCCGCGCCAGCCCTGGTGCACCTGACGAGCCCCGCGCGCCCCAGGGCGCCCCCGTGCGCCGGGTCGTCCCTCCGGGGACGCGCATCCGGGTGGAGGTCCTCAACACGACGACCACGCGGGGCGTCGCACGCCGGGTCACGCTCTACCTGCGGGATGCCGGCTTCGACGTCGTGCGGTTCGCGGGGCAGGGACCGGCGCTCGATTCGACCCTGGTGCTGGACCGCAGCGCTCACCCCGAGTGGGCGGCGCTGGTCAGCGAGGCGTTAGGCGGGGCGCGGGTGGAGTCGCGCCCCGACAGCTCACGCTACGTTGACGTCACCGTGCTGGTCGGCCGGGTGGTGCGAACGCCGCCGGAGGCGTTCTACCCGTAGCTGTCCGCAGGCGGCCGCGATGTCCTTGCCGCGGCTCTTCCGGATCGCCACCTCGACGCCGAGGCGTCGCACGCGGCCGGCGAACGCGCGGATGCCGGCCGCGGTGGTGGGGACGAAGTTCCCGGCTCCCCCCGGGTGCAACGGAATCAGGTTGACGAACGCCCCGCACTCCCGCGCCAGGGCGGCCAGCTGCTCGGCATGCTCGGGGTGGTCGTTGACCCCGCCAAGCATGACGTACTCGAAGGTCACGCGCCGTTCGAATGCCGCGGCCGCCGCGATGACCTCGGCCAACGGGTACTTCACGTTGATCGGCATCAGCGACCGGCGGAGCTCGTCGGACGGTGCGTGGATCGAGATGGCCAGGCGGAATTGCTCGGGACGGTGCCCCAGCGCGACGATCCCCGGAAGGACGCCGACCGTGGAGACGGTGATGTGGCGGGCCCCGATGCCGAAGCCCTCGGGGGCGTTGAGGATGGTGAGCGTGGGATCGACGGCGGCCCAGTTCATCAGTGGCTCGCCCATCCCCATGAAGACGATGTTCGTCGGACGCACTGGGGGGGCCAGCAGGGCGAGTTCGCGCACCTGGCCCGCGATCTCGTGCACCTCGAGGTTGCGGGCGAATCCCATGACCCCGGTGGCGCAGAATGCGCACTTGAGGGCACACCCCGCCTGCGAGGAGATGCAGAAGGTCATCCGGTCGCCCTCGGGGATGGCGACCGTCTCGATGGTCTGCCCGTCGTGGAGCTGGAACAGGAACTTTTCGGTCCCGTCGGTCGACGACTGGCGCGCCACCAGGGCGAGTGGAGGGAGGGCGAACGCCCCGTCGAGGGCATCGCGCAATGCCCGCGGCAGGGTCGAGAGCTCCTGGAACGACCGAACCGGATGCTTCCAGAGGGCGGGGAGGAGCTGCTTGAGCCGATAGGCAGGCTCTCCGCGGGCGCGCAGGAATTCGCCGAGCGTCTCGGCGGCCCGCGCCGGCGTGAGGTTGAGCAGGTTGGTCTTCACGCGTCGACCGGCGACGAAGGGACGGGATGACGGGCGGGGCGCGGCGACCGACTCGTCCGCCCCGGTCGCCGCCGGATGGCCCGCCGGCCGGCGATGCCCGGCCCGTGACGGTCCAACACAAAGCGTGACATGCGGTTGAGCATACCGGATCCGGGGGGCGCGGTCAACTCATTGCCTACCACCGTCGAGCGCGGAAAACTAGATTCCGCGGGAGTTGTTCCGCCGGGACAGGGGCGCCCCGATCGTCGGAGGCGCCCTCCGGCCCGTCATCGCCCATGCCCCGATCTCGCAGGACGAATCGCTCCGATCCGCCCGTGGCGCGCTCCGCAGGAGACTCGGACGCGCCGTGTGCCGGACGCCGGAGACGCCGATGAGCGTGGTCCGTCGCTGGAGTCCGCCGATTCTCTGGGGTGGGATGATCCTGGTCGCGACATCACTGCCTGGTAGCGCGCTCCCGTCACCCCCGATCGTCCCCGGGGTGGACAAGGTGGTGCACGCCACGCTGTACGGTGTGCTCGGGTGGCTCGTGGCCCGCGCGGTCGCGGGGCGAGGGTGGGGCACCTGGGCGATGATGGGGCTGGCCATGGCGACGTTCGCGGCGGCGGACGAGTGGCATCAGCAGTGGATTCCCGGTCGAAGCACCGATGCCTTCGACTGGGTGGCCGACGTGGCAGGGGCCATGGCCGGCGCCTCACTTTTGCGGTCGGCGCGCGGGCGCCGGGAGACCAGGACGTGACGAGTGCGAACCCATTGGCCACGGCCCTCAGGAGCCACCTGTGCGGCGCCCTGCGTGAATCGCACGTCGGGGAGCGGGTGCGCGTGGGAGGGTGGGTGCATCGCACCCGGAACCTGGGGGGGCTCGTCTTCGTGGACCTGCGGGACCGGGCCGGGCTCCTGCAGGTGTCCTTCGCCCCGGGGACGGCGACCGCCGAAGCGTTGCAGGTGGCGGAGCGCCTGACGCCGGAGACGGTCGTCCTGGTCGAAGGAGAGGTCGTGGCCCGTCCCCCGGAGGGGCGCAATCCGGAGTTGGAGACGGGAGCGATCGAGCTGCGTGCCGTGAGCGCCCGCGTCGTCGGGCCGGCGGTCACGCCGGCGATCCCGGTGGCGCGAGGCAAGGGGGAGAAGCTGGCCGCCGAGGAGTTGCGGTTGAAGCACCGCATCCTGGACCTGCGGCGCCCCGAGCTGCAGCAGAACCTCGTCCTGCGGCACCGCCTGATGCAGGTGACGCGGCGGGTGATGAGCGGCCTGGGCTTCCTGGAGATCGAGACGCCGATCCTGACCAAGCCCACGCCCGAGGGGGCGCGCGACTTCCTGGTCCCGAGCCGGGTGCACCGCGGGGAGTTCTACGCGCTCCCGCAATCGCCGCAGATCTACAAGCAGCTGCTGATGGTGGCCGGGTACGACCGCTACTTCCAGGTTGCCCGCTGCTTCCGCGACGAGGACCTGCGCGCCGACCGCCAGCTGGAGTTCACGCAGATCGACCTCGAGGCGTCGTTCGTGAGCGTGCAGGACGTGCAGGACGTGGTGGAGGAGGTCCTGGTGGCGTTGTGGGGGGAGGCGGGGCATGCGGTCCCGCGTCCGTTCCCGCGCCTCACGTGGCGGGAGGCGATGGAGCGATTCGGCGTCGACAAGCCGGACCTGCGTTACGGCGTCGAGATCGAGGACCTGTCGGCGCACGTGGGGGCCGACGCGGCGCCGTTCGTGGCCGAGTCGTTAGGCGCCGGCGGCCGGGTGCGCGGGGTGCGCGTCCCGCATGGGGCGGAGGCGTCGCGCAAGGAGATCGACGGCTTCACCGCGGCGGCCAGGGACGCCGGGGCCGGGGGGCTCATCTGGGCCCGTCGCGCGGAGCAGGGGTGGGAGGGGCAGGGGGTGAAGGCGATCGGGGCCGGCGCGCTGGAAAGGGCGGGCGGCGCCGTCGGCGACTTGCTGCTGGCGGTCGTGGGCCGGGACGAGGTCACGTCGCCGGCGCTGCACGCCGTCCGGTCGCTGGTCGTGAAACGCCCGGGGATCCCCGTCCTCCGGGAGCACGCCTTCTGCTGGGTGGTCGACTTTCCGCTGTTCGAGCATGACCCCGACACGGGGGCGCACGTCCCCGCGCACCACCCGTTCACCTCGCCGCACCCGGACGACCTTCCCTTCCTGGAAAGCGACCCGGGGCGGTGCCGCGCGCAGCACTACGACGCGGTCTACAACGGGAACGAGCTCGGGAGCGGGTCGATCCGTATCACCGATCCGCGGCTGCAGGCGCTCATCTTCCGCCTGCTGGGGATCGGTCCGGAGGAGCAGCAGCGCCGCTTCGGCTTCCTCCTCGACGGGCTCGCCTCCGGGGCGCCGCCCCACGGCGGCTTCGCGTTAGGCTTCGACCGCATCGCCATGCTCCTGGCGGGGGCCCCGTCGCTGCGCGACGTGATCGCCTTTCCCAAGACGACGGCGGCGCGCGCCCTCTTCGAGGGGGCGCCGACGCCGGTGAAGCCCGAGGACCTGCGGGCGCTCCACCTCTCCATCACCGACTGACTCGTGGCCGATCCGACGCTGATCCCGACGCAGACGCACCGCCTGAGCGCCGAAGGGGCAGACCCCCTCACGCTGGCGGGCGTGCACGACGCCAACCTGGTCGAGCTGCAGCGCCTCTCCGGGGCGCGCGTGGCCCTGCGGGGAGACGCGCTGACCCTGAGCGGGTCGGCCGAAGCGGTGGAGCGGGGGGTCACCATCGCCCAGAGGATGATCGACACCGCCCGCCAGCGCGGCGCCCTCGACGCCGACGACGTCCTGCGCATCTCGCTCGAGGAATCGCGCGAGGAGGGCGAGGACGACTACCGGATCGTGCTCCCCGGCGTGCGTCGCATCATCCAGCCCAAGACGCCGGGCCAGGGGGCGTACCTGCAGGCGATCGCCGAGAACGACATCGTCATCGGGATCGGCCCCGCGGGGACGGGGAAGACCTACCTGGCCGTGGCCGCCGCCGTCGACGCGCTGTCGCGCAAGCGCGTGCGACGCATCATCCTCGCGCGCCCGGCGGTGGAGGCAGGAGAGAGCCTGGGCTTCCTTCCGGGTGACCTGCAGGCCAAGGTGGACCCGTACCTGCGCCCCCTCTACGACGCGCTGGAGGACATGATGCCGCTCGAACGCATGCAGAAGGCGCTCGAGACGCGCGTCATCGAGATCGCCCCGCTCGCCTACATGCGCGGGCGCACGCTGAACGACGCGTTCGTGATCCTCGACGAGTCGCAGAACGCCACCAACGCGCAGATGAAGATGTTCCTCACGCGCCTGGGGGCCAACTCCAAGACGGTCATCACGGGCGACAAGACGCAGATCGACCTCCCCAAGCGCGAGGAGTCGGGGCTGCTGCAGATCGAGCGCATCCTGTCGCACATCGACGGGATCGCGATCCATTACCTGACGGACGTCGACGTGGTGCGGCATCGCCTGGTGCGCGAGATCATCAGGGCGTACGCCGAGGACCTGGGCGCCTGAGCGGCATGGACGACGAACCTTCCCCCCCGGCGCGCACGCGCCACGCCCTGGACGTCCTGGTGTCCAGCGAGGCGGGGCGCCTTCCGCTGTCGCGCGCGCGCGTGGCGGCGATCGGGCGGCGCGTCCTCGCGGGCGAGCGATGCCGGTCGGCGGTGCTCACGATCGCCTTCGTCACCGACCGGACCATGGCACGCCTCAATCGCCGGCACCTGGGACACACGGGGGCCACCGACATCATCACCTTCGCGCACGCCCCGGCCGCCCCCGTGCTCCCGCTGGTGGGGGACGTCTACATCGCCCCGGCAGTCGCCAGACGCAATGCGGCCGCCTTCGGCTGCACCATGCGGGAGGAGCTGGTGCGCCTGACGGTGCACGGGGTGCTGCACGCCCTCGGCTTCGAGCACCCGGAGGGCGCGGAGCGCCAGCGCTCGCCCATGTGGCGGCGCCAGGAGCGGTGGGTCCGGCGCCTGCGGGCGGAGGGCGCATGGTGACGATCCTGTCGTGGATGGCGGCGCTGCTCGCCGCCGCGGTGGCGGCCGCGTGCGCCGCCGCGGACGGTGCGATGCTGGCCCTCGATCCGGACGCGCAGCTCCCGCGCGATCTCCGGGCGCTGCACGGGCGACGCGAGCGCGCGCACCGCGCGCTGGCCTTCGCGCGCGTCATGGCCCAGCTCACCGGCGGCGTCAGCGTCGCCGCTGCCCTCGGGCTGGGCGAACGGTCGCGCGGCGCGGCGGTGGCCCTGGGAGGGCTCGCGGCCCTGCTGCTCGTCGGCGTGACCGAATCGCTGGCCCGCAGCACGGGAAGCGTCCGTGGCGAACGCGGCGCCCTGCGTCTCCTGCCGTTCATCCGGGCGGTGGAGCGGGGGCTCGCGCCGATCGCCGCCCTCGGCGGCTGGATCGACGCAACGCTGCATCGCCTCCTCCCCCCGTCGGCGCGGCAGGAGGACGCCCGCGAGGCGACGTCCGAGCAGTTCCGGCAGGTGGTGGCGGCCGAGGCCGAGGCCACGAAGGAGGAGGAGTTGCAGCTGCGGGGCGTCTTCCGGCTTGGCGACACCGAGGTGCACGAGCTGATGGTGCCGCGCGTGGACATGGTGGCCATCGACCGCGACACGCCCTTCTCGGAGGTGGTGGACCGGGTGCGCAGTTCGGAGCATGCCCGCATCCCGGTGTATCACGAGAGCATCGACGACATCGTCGGGATCCTGTTCGCGAAGGACCTGCTGGCGGGGATCGTCGCCGACGAAGTTCCGGAGGACTGGACCGCGCTCGTGCGCCCGGCGGTCTTCATCCCCGGGGCGAAGAAGGCCGACGCCCAGCTGCGCGACTTCCAGGCGAGCGGTCAGCACGTCGCGATCGTCGCCGACGAGTTCGGGGGGACGGCCGGGCTGATCACCATCGAGGACGTGCTGGAGGAGATCGTCGGCGACATCCGGGACGAATACGACGTCGAGGAACCGCCGGTGGAGCGCGACGGCGACGACCGCTTCTGGTTCTCCGCCCGGCTGACGCTCGACGAGCTCTCCGACATCCTGGGGGTCGACATGCGCCATGAGCAGGTGTCGACGCTGGGCGGGCTCGTCTACGAGGTGCTGGGGCGCGTCCCGCGCGCGGGCGAGGAGCTGACCCTGCATGGCTTCCGGGTGGTCGTGGAACGCGTGGTGCGGCGGCGCGTGCATCGCGTGTACTTCGAGCGCCTGGTCTCGGACGAGCCGACCGAGTGGGGCCTGGAGGGGGGCGCATGAGCGCCGCCGCCCTCCTGCTGGTGACCATCGTCGTGGTGGCCTCGTTGACGGCGGCCGCCACGGCGGTGCGGTCGGTGAGCCGGATCTGGCTGCGGCACTGGGTGGAGCGTCGCCTGAGCGGTGCCCGCACCGCCGCCCTCTACCTCGAGCGCCCGCAGCGCTTGCTCCTGGCGGCCACGACGGGGGTGGCGATGGCCGTGTTCATCGCCGGGACGTTCATCGGCACGGCGGTGCCGGGGGGCCCCTTGGCCAAGGGACGCGCCATCGTGGGGTACGCCCTCCTGTTGCTCCTGGCGGGACAGCTCATCCCGCGCGCGGTCGCGCGCCGCTGGTCGAGCGCCCTGATCCCCGTCCTCCTCCCGCTGCTGCGGGTGGTGGAATTCCTCTTCATGCCCCTCCTCGTCGTGGTGCGGCGCGTGACGGGCGAGGCGCGACGCGAGGCGAGCGAGGAGGCGGCGACCGACGCCGAAGCCCTCGAGGAACTCCTGCGCGAGGGCGAGCTGGAGGGCGTGGGCGACCATGCCGAGATCGCGATCATCGAGGGCGTCGTGCAGTTCGGCGAGAAGACGCTGGCGGAGGTGATGACCCCCCGCGACGAGGTGTTCGCGATCGAGGAGGGGACGGCGCCGGCCGACGTGGCGCGCCTGGTCGCGCAGTCACGATACAGCCGCGTCCCGATCTACCGGGGATCGCTCGACCACGTCGTGGGCATGCTGCACGCGTTCGACCTGATCGACACGGCCGGGGAGGAGCGGCCGCGCTTGCGCCCGGTGGCGCTGGCGACCACCGCGATGCCCTGCGACGCCTTTCTCACGCGCATGATCCGCGGGCGCACGCACCTGGCGGTGGTGAAGGACGACACCGGACACACGGCCGGGATCGTGACCCTCGAGGACCTGCTGGAGGAGCTCGTCGGCGACATCCGGGACGAGCACGATGAGCCGGTCACCCCGGGGACTCCCCTTTCCGCGGGCGCCCCGCTCGCCCCCACCGAGCTCCCCGGCGCTCCCCCCGCCGCCTCCCCCCCCATTCCCCCGAACGCCGGACCCGACGCGTCGTGACCACCCTGTCGTCTTCGTTCCCGGCCGCCGCCAGCGGCGAGCTCCCCGCCGCGATCCAGCGACTCCTGGGCGCGTTCGACGCCCGGCAGCCGGCCGCCCTCGCGCGTGCCGTCAGCCTGGTCGAGAACCAGCGCGAGGGGTTCGATGCGCTGCTGGCCGCGCTTCACCCGCGCATCGGCCGCGCCCGGCGCATCGGGATCACCGGACCGCCGGGAGCCGGGAAGAGCACGCTCACGACCCAGCTCACCAAGGCGTACCGCGCCGCCGGGCTCACGGTCGGCATCGTCGCCGTGGACCCGACCTCACCGTTCACCGGCGGGGCCCTGCTGGGCGACCGCATCCGCATGGAGGACGTGGCGCTCGACCCGGGGGTGTACATCCGCTCGCTCGCGACCCGAGGATCGTTAGGCGGCCTGTCGTCGGCGACGCGGGTCGTGGCCGATGTCCTCGACGCCTTCGGCTTCGACCGCATCCTGCTGGAGACGGTGGGCGTCGGCCAGAGCGAACTCGACATCGCCCGCGCCGCCGAGAGCACCCTGGTCGTCCTCGTTCCGGAGTCGGGCGACTCGATCCAGACGCTGAAGGCGGGGCTGATGGAGATCGCCGACCTGTTCGCGGTCAACAAGGCCGACCGCCCGGGGGCGGACCGGGTGCGCAACGACATCGAGCTGATGCTGGGGATGCGATCGGGGCTCGCATTGCGCGACGTGCCGGCGCACCATGGGGTGGACCTGGGCGCCATTGCCAACCCCGCCAGGGTGGCGCGTGCCGCCGCGCGCGGCGAGCAGGAGGAGCGCTGGGTCCCCCCGGTGCTGCGCACGGTCGCCGCCAAGGGGGAGGGGGTCGGCGAGGTCGTGGACGCGCTCGACCGGCACTTCCGCTATCTTGGGGCCAGCGGGGAGCTGACCCGGCGACGACGCGAGCGGTGGCGGGAACAGGTCCTGGAGGTGGCGGAGCAGCGCCTGCGACACCGGGTCTGGCGCGACCCGGACATCCAGGCCTTCATCGAGGCGTCGCTCCCGGCCATCGAGGCCGGCACGAGCACGCCGTTCGGCATCGCCGACGAGTTGTTGCGGCGCGGTGCCGGGATCCTAACGAGGACGAGCCCATGACGTCGATGCGCGATCTGACCGAGACGGTCCGCGAGCAGCAGCAGGAACTCGAGCGCCTGCGCGCGGAAGTGGCGCGCTGGCGCACGCGCTACGAGCAGGGTGAGAAGCGCGACCTCGCCTTCGTGAACTCCGAGAAGGAGGTCGAGCCGGTCTATACGGTGCTCGACGCCATGGACGGCGATCCCCTCGCGCTGCCGTTGCCCGGCGACTTCCCGTACACGCGCGGCATCCACCCCACGGGTTACCGCGGCCGCTTGTGGACGATGCGCCAGTTCGCCGGATTCGGCACGGCGCGCGAGACCAACCAGCGCTTCAAGTTCCTCCTCGAGCACGGGCAGACGGGGCTCTCCACCGCATTCGACTTCCCGACGCTGATGGGCTACGACTCCGACCATCCGCGGTCGGAGGGTGAGGTCGGGAAGACGGGAGTCGCCATCTCGTCCCTGGCCGACATGGAGACGCTCTTCGACGGGATCCCGCTCGACAAGGTCTCGACGTCGATGACGATCAACGGACCGGCGGTGATCCTCTTCTGCTTCTACGTGGCCGCGGCCGAGCGCCAGGGGGTGAAGCCGGAGCAGGTGATGGGGACGGTCCAGAACGACATCCTCAAGGAGTACATGGCGCAGCACGCGTGGGTGTACCCGATCGAGCCCGCGTTGCGCCTGATCGTCGACCTGTTCGAGTGGGCGGCGACGAACACGCCCAAGTGGAACACCATCTCCATCAGTGGCTACCACATCCGCGAAGCCGGGGCGACGGCGGCGCAGGAGCTCGCCTTCACCCTGGCCAATGGCTTCACGTATGTGGAGCGCGGGATGGCGCGCGGCCTCGACGTCGACACCTTCGCCCCGCGCCTGTCGTTCTTCTTCGACATCCACAACGACTTCTTCGAGGAGATCGCCAAGCTGCGCGCCGCGCGCCGCATCTGGGCCAGGCGCCTGCGCGACGTGTACGGGGCGCGGGACCCGCGCTCGTGGATGCTGCGCTTCCACTCGCAGACGGCAGGGGTGACGCTCACCGCGCCGCAGCCGATGAACAACATCGTGCGGGTGGCCTACCAGGCGATGGCCGCGGTGCTCGGCGGGACGCAGTCGCTGCACACCAACTCCATGGACGAGACGCTGGCCCTCCCCACCGAGGCGGCGGTGCAGGTGGCGCTCCGCACGCAGCAGGTCCTCGCCTACGAGACCGGCGTCGCCAACGTGAGCGACCCGTTGGGCGGGTCCTACTACGTCGAGGCGCTCACCGACCAGTTCGAGCGCGAGGCCGAGGAGATCTTCGCCCAGGTCGAGGAGCAGGGCGGCGTGGTGAAGGGGATCGAACAGGGGTGGTTCCAGCGCAAGATCGCCGAGAGCGCCATGCGCCAGCAGTGGGAGATCGAGCAGCGCCGGCGCCTGGTGGTGGGGGTGAACGAGTTCGTCACCGAGGAGCCGGAGCTGACCATCCCGGTCCTCAAGGTGGGGAAGGAGGCGGACGACACGCAGCGCGCCGGGCTGGCCCAGCTGCGCGCCACACGCGACTCCACCCTCGTCCAGCAGCGCCTGGGCGCGCTGCGCGACGCGGCGCGTACGGACGCCAACCTGATCCCCTACATCCTCGATTGCGCCCGCGCCTATTGCACCTTGTACGAGATCCGTGCGGCGATGGAGGAAGTCTTCGGCGCGTACCGGGAGCCGGTCTTCTTTTGAGCACCAGAAGACGAGAAGACGAGAAGACGGGACGACGAAGGATGGCTTCCGCGGGCGCCGGGAACCGGCGCGGCGAGGGTCGCTCACCCTCGTCGGCTCGCCCCCACGTCGCCTCGTCCGCTCGCGGGGAGTGGTGGGCGTCGTACTTCGACGCGCAGTACCTGCTCGAGTACGAGCCGATCTTCGACCTGGCGCAGGACCGGCGCGAGGTCGCCCGGCTGATCGAGATCCTGGAGCTCCCCGTCGGGGCGCGCGTGCTCGACGTGCCGTGCGGACAGGGGCGACATGCGCACCTCCTGGCGGAGACCGGCTTCGACGTCGACGGGCTCGATTATTCACGCGAGCTGCTGCAGAAGGCCAGGGCACGCGGAACGGGAGCCACGCTGCGGTACACGCAGGGTGACATGCGCCGCCTGCCGGCCAGGTGGAGCGGACGCTTCGACGCCGTGCTCAATCTCTTCACCTCGTTCGGCTTCTTCACGCAACCGGCGGACGATGCGCGCACCATCGCCGAGTTCGCGCGCGTCCTCCGCCCCGGCGGCATCCTGGTGTGGCACGGCGGGAACCGCGACGGCGTGATGGCGCGCTTCGTGTCGAAGGACTGGTGGACGACGACCGACGGGACGGTCGTGGCCCACGAGCGCACCTTCGACCCGCTCGCTGGAATCCTGACGATCCGTTCGACGTTTCGCGGCGCCGGCGTGAACGGGGAGCGAGAGCACCGACTCCGGCTCTATACCGCCACGCGCCTCGCCGAGCTTTGCGCCGACGCCGGGCTCGTCGTCGAGCAGGCGTTCGATGGATGGCGCGACCGCCCGCTCCGGCGCAGCTCCGGCGAGATGCTCCTCGTTGCCAGGAAGGAGCACTAGGCGAGAGGTGCCTTCCCCAGCGAACGGGGGCTAGTTTTCCGGTCGCCGCTCGCCGGCGACGGAACACGCCGCTCGCCGGCGCTGGAACACGCCGCGCGCCGTTCGTCGTTGAACGCTTCCACACGGTACGCCCCACGACCGAGCACCCTATGTCCCGACCGATTCGTGTCCTGATTGCCAAGCCCGGCCTCGATGGCCACGACCGCGGCGCCAAGGTGGTGGCCGCCGCGCTGCGCGATGCCGGGATGGAGGTGATCTACACCGGGCTGCACCAGACCCCCGAGATGATCGCCAACGCCGCCGTGCAGGAGGACGTCGACGTGATCGGGCTGTCGATCCTGAGCGGGGCACACATGACGCTCTTCCCCAGGGTCCGCCAGCTGCTGGTGGAGGCGGGGCGGGATGACATCCTCGTCACGGGCGGCGGGATCATCCCCAAGGAGGACATGGAGGCGCTGCGCGCCCAGGGGATCGGGGAGCTGTTCGGCCCCGGCACCCCGACATCGGCGCTGATCGACTACATCCAGGGGTGGTTCCAGTCCCGGCAGCCGGCGGCATGACGTCACGATTGCGGGAGCTCGGCGCGGCGGTGCGCGAGCTCGAGGCGACGCTGCGCTCCGGCGGCGGCGCCGACAAGGTGGCCCGACAGCACAAGCAGGGAAAGCTCACGGCGCGCGAGCGCATCGAGGCGCTGTGCGACGTCGGCTCGCGGTTCCTCGAGATCGGCCTCCTGGTGGCCTACGACCAGTACGACGGCCAGGCGCCGGGCGCCGGCGTGGTGACGGGAATCGGTCAGGTGCACGGCCGCGAGGTCGTGATCGTGGCGAACGACGCCACCGTGAAGGCCGGCTCCTGGTGGCCGGAGACGATCCGAAAGATCCTGCGCGCGCAGGAGATCGCGATGCGCTGCCGCATCCCGATCATCTACCTCGTCGACTCGGCCGGGGTCAACCTCCCGTACCAGGGGGGGGTCTTCCCGGGGCAGTACGGGGCGGCGCGCATCTTCTACTACAACTCGATCATGCGGCGCTACCTCCGGGTGCCGCAGATTGCCGCGGTCATGGGGCCGTGCATCGCCGGCGGTGCGTACCTTCCCGCGCTCTCCGACGTCATCCTGATGGTGAAGGGGACGTCGTTCATGGGGCTCGGCGGCCCCAACCTCGTGAAGGGGGCCACCGGCCAGACGATCGACGGCGAGACGTTAGGCGGGGCGTCGACGCACACCGAGGTCAGCGGCGTGGCGCACTACGCCCTGGACGACGACGCCGCCTGCCTGGCGAAGATTCGCGAACTCGTCGCGCGGCTTCCGCAGGGAGCCGCACTCCCCGCTCGCGTCTCCCCGCGCCCGTCGGGCGCCTCACCGGACGCCCTCTACGACCTCCTCCCGGCCGACCACCGCATGTCCTACGACATGCATGCGGTGTTGCGTTCCGTCCTCGACGACGGAACGCTCGACGAGTTCCAGCCCGGCCTCGCGCGAGAGATGATCTGCGGCGACGGGCACATCGAGGGAATCGCCGTCGGCGTCATCGCCAACCAGCGCGGCCTCATCAAGGGGCGCCCGGGGGAGAAGCCGCGCTTCGGCGGGATCCTCTATGCGGAGAGCGCCGAGAAGGTGGCGTACTTCATCGACCGCTGCGATCGACAGGGCATCCCGCTCCTCTTCGTGCAGGACGTGTCGGGCTTCATGGTCGGCGCCGAGGCCGAGCACGAGGGGATCATCCGCGCCGGGGCGCGATTCGTCGAGGCCATGGCCTGCGCACGCGTCCCCAAGCTCGTCCTGACCGTGAACCACGCGTCCGGGGCGGGCTACTACGCGATGGCGGGGCAGGGGTTCGACCCCGACTTCATCTTCTCGTGGCCCACGGGGCGCATGGGGGTGATGGAGGGAGAATCCGCGATCCAGGCGGTCCACGGCCCGGCGCTGGAGGCGGCGAAGAAGGCCGGCCACCCTCCGTCGGGCGAGGTGCTGCAGGCCGTCGAGGAGATGCGAGCCGACTACGAACACCAGCTCGACGCCCGCTACGCGGCCGCGCGCGGCTACGTCGACGCCATCATCCATCCGGAGGAGACGCGCGACGTCATCGCCATGGCCTTGCGCGCCGCGCTCCGCAACCCGGGCCCGCACATCGGGGCCTTCGTCCTTCCGCCGCAACCGGAGGTTGCACGATGAGTGCGCCGATGAAGTCGCTCGTCAGGGTCGCATCCGGCCAGGGATTCTGGGGCGACTGGCTCGAGGCGCCCCGCCGCCAGGTGGAGGGAGGCCCCGTCGACTACCTCATGCTCGACTACCTGGCCGAGGTGACGATGTCGATCCTCCAGAAGCAGAAGGAGCGCGACCCGAAGATGGGGTATGCACGCGACTTCATCGGGGCGATCGAGTCGGTGCTGCCGGGGATCGTCGAGCGCGGGGTGAAGGTGATCGCCAACGCGGGCGGGGTGAACCCGCGGGCATGCGCCGACGCCCTCCTCGCCCTCGCCGACCGGAAGGGCGTGCGAGGCAAGTTGGCGTTAGGCGTAGTGACCGGTGACGACCTCCTGCCGCGCCTCGACGCGCTGCTGGCCGAGGGGCATGCGCTCGCCAACATGGACACGGGCGAGCCGCTGTCGATCGTGCGCGACCGGGTCCTCTCGGCCAACGCCTACATCGGCTCGGACCCCATCATCGAGGCGCTGGCCAAGGGCGCGAACGTGGTGATCACGGGGCGCTCGACCGACACGGCGCTGACCATGGCCCCCCTGCGCCACGAGTTCGGGTGGGGGCCAGGCGACTGGGACAAGCTCGCCGCCGGGATCATCGCCGGCCACATCATCGAGTGCGGCGCCCAGTGCTCGGGTGGCAACTGCCTCAAGGACTGGGACACCATTCCCGACGTCTGGAACATCGGCTACCCCATCGTGGATGCGCGCCCCGACGGGACCTTCGAGATCTGCAAGCACCCCGACACCGGCGGGCGTATCGACGTCTCGACGGTCTCCGAGCAGCTGGTGTACGAGATGGGCGACCCGCACTCCTACATCACCCCGGACGTCGTCGCCGACTTCACCTCGATCCAGCTCGCGCCGTCGGGCGAGAACCGCGTGAGGGTCTTCGGGATCAAGGGGCGCCCCCCGACCGACAAGCTCAAGGTGTCGATCGCGTACCGCTCCGGCTACAAGGCGGTGGGGACCCTGGTCTATGCGTGGCCCGATGCCCTGGCGAAGGCACAGGCCGCCGACCAGGTGCTGCGCCGGCGCCTGGAGTACCTGGGGCTCACGTTCGACACCATCGTCACCGAGTTCGTCGGCGCCAACGCGACCCATGGCCCGCTGGCGGGCGATCATCGCGATGCCCCGGAGGTGCAGCTGCGGGTCGGCGTCCGCGGCCAGGACAAGGCGATGGTCGAACGCTTCACGCGCGAGCTGATCCCGATGGTCCTCAACGGCCCGCCGAGTGTGACCGGCTTCGCGGCGGGACGCCCGAAGGTGGAAGAGATCGTCGCCTACTGGCCGGCGCTCATCGACAAGAGCGTCGTCACGACCCAGGTGGAGGTGGTGCGATGAAGGTGCGGCTCCTCGACCTCGCCCATGCCCGGTCCGGGGACAAGGGTGACACCGCCAACGTCGGCGTCATCGCCCTGAAGCCCGAGTGGTATCCCCTCCTCGCGCGCGAGCTCACGGTGGACCGGGTGGCGAGGCACTTTCGCGGTGTCATCACCGGCGGAGTGCAGCGCTACGAGCTTCCCAACCTGCACGCGCTGAACTTCCTGCTGCATGGGGCGCTCGACGGGGGCGGGACGCTCTCCCTCAAGACCGACGCGCAGGGAAAGGTCTTCTCGACCGCCATGCTGCGGATGGTCCTCGACCTCCCCGAAGCCGAGGTCGCGGCGCTCGGCCTTCCGGTCGCGCACTGAGGCCAGCCGCGATGGGCACGGTCACGAAGGCCAAGCTCGCGCTGACGGTCATGGGGCTGATCATCTTCGCCGCTGGCGTCCGCCTCGACGATGCACGCCTCCGCGTGATCGCGATCGTCCTCGTGGCGGTGGCGTGGGCCATGCGATTCATCAAGTCGAAACCGGCGTCCTCGGACGGCCCTCCGGAAGGGTGAGCCGTGGGCCCCGGTCGCGGCGGTGGCGCCCACGCGCCGCGGCGGATCAACAGATGCGCGGCAGCTGCTCCCCGATCTGCATGGTGACCACGCGGCTCGCACCTATCGCGGTGCGCTCGATGAGCATTCCAGGGTGCGCAGCGGTCACCTCGCCGATGATCGCCGCGTCGGCGCCGAGCGGATGGGCGCGAAGGGCGGCCAGGGCGGCGTCGCCCTGCGCCCGCTCGACGATCGCGATCAGCTTTCCTTCGTTTGCCACGAAGTAGGGGTCGAGGCCGAGCAGTTCGCACGCCGACCGGACCTGCGGGCGCACGGGGATCCGGTCCTCCTGCACCACGATGCCGACCGACGCCTGGGTCGCGATCTCGTTCAGCGCCGAAGACAGCCCTCCGCGCGTCGGGTCACGCAGGACGTGCACGCCGGGGGCAGCGGCCAGGAGGTCGCGCACCATCGTGTGGAGCGCGGCGCAGTCGCTCTCGATCGTCGTCTCGAACTCGAGCCCCTCGCGCACGCTCATGATCGCCATGCCGTGATCCCCGAGCGTTCCGCTGAGGAGGACGAGGTCGCCCGGGACCGCCAGCTGCGGCGCGATCGCCACGCCGTCGGGGACGATCCCCACGCCGGAGGTGTTGATGTACAGGCCGTCGCCCTTGCCGCGCTCGACGACCTTGGTGTCGCCGGTGACGATGCTGATCCCGGCCGCGCGGGCGGCCGCAGCCATCTCGGCGACCACGCGCCCAAGCGACGCGGTGGGGAATCCCTCCTCGATGATGAACCCCGCGCTCATGAAGAGCGGCGTTGCCCCGCTCATCGCGACGTCGTTGACCGTCCCGTTCACCGCCAGCGTCCCGATGCTCCCGCCGGGGAAGAAGAGCGGGCGCACCACGAAGGAGTCGGTGGAGTACGCGATGCGCCCCGGCGGCAGGGCGAGCACGGCCGAGTCGGTCATGCGGTCGAGCGCCGGGTTCGAGAAGGCGGGCTTGAACAAGTGGTCGACCAGCTCGTTGGTGAGCTGGCCTCCTCCGCCATGCCCGAGTACGATCGCCGGGTAGTCCCTGAGCGGGAGGGGACACGACCAGGCGGCGAGGTCGATGGTCACGGGAGCCGCACGATGGACGGGAGATGGGAGACGGGAGACGGGAGTGCGCCGGCTGGCGGCGCAGCCGCGTCCACGAGGGACGGCGTCACGCGGTGGTGCGCTGGAGGGTGACGAACCTTCCGTAGTTGTAGTACGCCGCGCACGCTCCCTCGCTCGACACCATCGTCGCGCCTAACGGGGTGCGGGGCGTGCACTCGCGGCCGAACGCCGCGCATTGGTTGGGCTTGAGGGCGCCCTGCAACACCTCGCCCGCGCGGCACAGCGTCGATTCGCGCGTCGCGATGCGCCCGACGTCGAACCGGCGCTCGGCGTCGAAGTCGCGATACGCATCGCTCAGCCGCCACCCGCTCCCGGGGATGACGCCGATGCCGCGCCACGCACGGTCGGTGACCTCGAACACCTGTCCGAGGAGTGCCTGCGCCGGACGGTTGCCGTCGAAGGTGACGACCCGTTCGTAAGCGTTCTCCACCCGGCCCTCCCCGTGCTCGAGCTGCCACACCGCGCGACGGATCCCCTCCAGGACGTCGAGCGGCTCGAAGCCGGTGACGACGATGGGGACGTGGTGCTCGGCCGCCAGCGCCGGGTACTGCCAGAACCCCATGACGCTGCAGACGTGCCCGGCCGCCAGGAACGCCTGCACCCGATTGGCGGGAGCGCGCATGATGGCATCGATGGCGGGCGGGACGAGGACGTGCGAGACGAGCATGGTGAAGTTCCGCAGTCCCTCCCGCTTGGCCAGGTGCACGGCCATCGCGTTGGCCGGCGCCGTGGTCTCGAAGCCGATCCCGAAGAAGACGACCTCCCGGTCGGGGTGTGCCCTCGCCAGCTGCACGGCGTCGAGCGGGGAGTACACGACGCGGACATCGCCGCCCTCGCTCTTCACGCGAAAGAGGTCCCGCTCGCTGCCCGGGACCCGGAGCATGTCGCCGAACGAGGTGAAGATCACCCCGGGGCGTGCCGCGATCGCCAGCGCCTTGTCGATCACCTCGAGCGGCGTGACGCACACCGGGCAGCCCGGCCCGTGGATCAGCTCGATCCCGTCGGGGAGGAGCTGGTCGATCCCGTTGCGGAGGATGCTGTGCGTCTGCCCGCCGCACACTTCCATGATCGCCTAGCGGCGCGTGGTGATCGCCCTGATGTCGGCGGCGAGCCGCTGGGCGATGGCGCCGTCGCGGAACTCCGTGAGGTACCTCATTGCAGCTGAGGTGGGAGGGGGCAGGCGTCCGGTGGGCGATACGCCTCGTCCGGCACCTCGCCCAGTTCCTCCTCGAGGATTCCCAGCTCGCGAAAGTGCTGCAGCGTCTGGTGCGCCGACGCCTCGTCCACACGGGAGATGGCAAAGCCGACGTGGACGATCGCGTAGTCGCCCACGACCGCGTCGGGGAGGTACTCGAGGCAGACCTGCTTCTGGATCCCCCCGAAGTCGAGGCGCCCCATCCGGGCGCCCCCGGCCTCGAAGATGTCGACGATGCGTCCAGGAACGGCGAGGCACATGGTTCGCGTTGCGGAGGGTGACCGTTCACGCTCGACGACTATGAAGCACCAGGCTCGCTGGCGGAAGGGGCCAGCGCGGCGCCCAAGCGTCCCTGCCATTCGTCCCGCCGCTCGCGAAGCAGCGTCATCCACTGCTCCATCCCGCTCCCGCACTTCGACGACACCTCGAGGATCGTCATCCCGGGGCGTACTTCGTGAATGGCGCGGTGCGCCTTGGCTCGGTCGAACTCGCACGCCTCGGCCAGGTCCATCTTGGTGACGACGGCGACGTCGGCCGAGTTGAACATGGTGGGATACTTGAGCGGCTTGTCCTCGCCCTCCGTCACCGACAGGAGCGCCACCCGCAGTGCCTCGCCCAGGTCGTAGCTCGCCGGGCAGACGAGGTTGCCCACGTTCTCGATGAAGAGGAAGTCGAGCGACGCCAGGTCCCAGTCCCCCAGGAAGTCGCCGATCATCTCCGCCTCGAGGTGACAGCGTCCGTGCGTGTTGATCTGGCGCGCCGGCGCTCCGCTCCGCGCCAGGCGCTGCGCATCGTTGTCGGTCTCGAGGTCCCCCACCAGCGCCGCGGCCTGCGCGCCCGACGCCAGAAGGTCGCGAAGCGTATGCTCCAGGAATTGCGTCTTCCCCGTGCCCGGGCTCGAGACGAGGTTCACGACGTAGACCCCCGCAGCCTCGAAGCGCGCGCGCAGCCCCCGCGCCAGCTCGTCGTTCTTCTTCAGGATTCCGGCGCGAACCTCGACGATCCGGGTCTGGCTCATGATTCGATCTCCACCGATTCGACCTGCAATTCACGCCCCTGCCGGATCTCCCCGCACGGGGTGCCGCAGGTGGGACAGCGAAAGCTCTGCACCCCAGCCAACTCGACCTCCTTCAGGCAATGGGCGCACCATACCACCAATGGTACGTCGAGAATCTCCAGGCGCGACCCCTCCAGTAGCGTCCCCTGGCTGGCCGCTTCGTAACAGAACTGCAGGGCGCCCGACTCCACGCCGGCGAGCGCCCCCACCTTGATGCGGACGGAGAGCACCTTCGCCGCGCCTGCGCGCTGCGCGGCCTCCACGGATTGCTCGACAATTCCCTGCGCCAGCGAGAGCTCGTGCATCGAAGACAGATAAGCGGAGTGACGAAGCGGTTCGCCCGGACCAGCGCGGCCGCCTCGGGGGGCGCGGGCCGGAAGGGCGAAAGCTCGCTACCTGGCACCTGGAGGCCAAGGTGCGACGAAAGGGCGGGGTGCCGTGTCGGCGATTGGAGGGCAGTTGCGCCCGGGAATCCCACTATCCGTGGGCGCGTGGGGCGCGGCACCTTCATGCCATGGGAGATCGGGTGAGTGCCCCTCGCCCCCCTCAGCGCCGTGGCCGGTGCACGGGACGCGCGCCGTGCGGTGCCGGATGGAGGAGCGGTGGAACGCGTTAGGCGTCGCGTGCACGTCCGCGGCGTGGTGCAGGGGGTCGGGTTCCGCCCCTTCTGCCATTCCCTGGCCGCGCACTTCGGCCTGGCCGGCCACGTCGGCAACGACGGAGCGGGCGTCTTTCTGGAGTTGGAGGGAGACGCCGGGCACGTGGCCGCCTTCCTCCAATCGCTCGAGCGCGAGGCTCCCCCGCTCGCCCGCATCGAGGAGGTGCACGTCGAGTCCGTCCCGACGCAGGGAGAGCGCGAGTTCCGCATCCTTGCCAGCGAAGCCCTCCCGGGGGAGGTGACGCCGGTCTCTCCCGACGTCGCCACGTGCGACGACTGCCTCCGCGAACTGCACGATCCCGCCGATCGCCGCTATCGCTACCCGTTCATCAACTGCACGAACTGCGGACCGCGCTACACCATCATACGCGACGTGCCGTACGATCGCCCGCTCACCACCATGGCGTCGTTTGTCATGTGCGAGGCGTGCGCGCACGAATACCACGACCCGCGCAACCGGCGCTTCCACGCGCAACCGAACGCATGCCCGGCCTGCGGTCCCCGCCTGGGTTGGCGCACGCGCGACGAGAAGCGCGACTCCCTCACGGGCGAAGCGGCGCTGGCGGCCGCCCTGGATACGCTACGGAGCGGGGGCGTGGTGGCGGTGAAGGGAATTGGCGGCTTTCATCTGGCGTGCGACGCCACAAGGCCGGAGGCCGTGATGGCGCTGCGGACCCGCAAACGACGGTCGGACAAGCCATTCGCCATCCTGGCCCGGGACGTCACCGAGGTGTGTCGCTTCGCGGAGGTCTCACCCGATGCAGGGCGCCTCCTCACGTCGCCGGCGCGCCCCATCGTCCTCCTGCAGCGTCGGGGCGCCCCCGACATCGCCGTGGCCCGTGAAGTGGCGCCGGGGCAGGCGACCCTCGGCGTCATGCTCCCCTACACGCCGCTGCACCACCTGCTGGCCGCAGTTGGGCCGCTCGTTCTCACATCCGGAAACCTGAGCGAGGAGCCGATTGCCCGCGACAACGCCGAGGCGCTCGAGCGCCTGGCCTCCCTCGCCGACGGCTTCCTGCTGCACGATCGCGAGATCCACGTGGTCTGCGATGACTCGGTGATTCGGGTGCACCAGGGACGCGAGCTTCCCCTGCGCAGGTCACGCGGCTATGCCCCGTATCCGGTGCGCCTCCCCGCGCCAGCGCCAGCGGTGCTGGCGGTGGGGGGAGAGCTCAAGGGCACCGCCTGCCTCACGCGCGACCGCTACGCCTTCCTCACGCCCCACATCGGCGACGTGGGCAACCTGGAGACGCTCGCCGCGCTCGAGCGCGCGTGCGACCATCTGGCGCGCCTCTTTCGCGTGGTGCCGGAGCGTCTCGCCTGCGACATGCACCCAGGCTACCTCTCGGCCCAGTGGGGGCGCCGCTTGGCCGCCGAGCAGCGCCTGCCAGTGATCGAAGTCCAGCACCACCATGCGCACCTTGCCGCCCTCATGGGCGAGCACGGCCTGGGAGCGCGCGACGCCATCCTCGCCTTCGCCTTCGACGGGACCGGCTACGGGACCGACGGCACGATCTGGGGTGGCGAGGTCCTGCTTGGCGGCTATGCCGGCTTCGAGCGCGTGGCCCACCTGGCGCCCGCCCCACTCCCCGGAGGCGACGCCGCCGTACGGCGCCCCGCCCGGACGGCGCTGGCCCAACTGTGGGCTGCCGGCCTGCCATGGGAGGGAACGCACGCCGCGGCGGCGTTGGCCGCCGGGGAGCGCCGCGTCCTCCGCACCCAGCTCGAGCGGCGCATCAACTGCGTCGACACCACGTCGATGGGACGATTCCTGGATGCGGCCGCCTCGCTCGCCGGAGGGCGCCAATCCGTGAGCTACGAGGGCCAGGCGGCGATCGAATTCGAGGGGATGGCCCGTGAGGGAGCCGCACGCGGTCCCGCGTACCACTTCGAGTGCTCCGACTCGCCCGGCGATGTGATTATCTTCGACGGCGCGCCCGTGCTGCGCGGTGTTGCGGCCGACGCGGCCGTCGGACGCGACAGGCGAGACATGGCGCGGGCGGTGCATGTGGCCGTCGCCGGCGCGATCGTCGCCGTCGCATCCCGCCTTCGGGAGACGCGCGGGATCGACCGTGTGGGGCTGACGGGCGGCGTGTTCCAGAACGTCCTCCTGCTCGCGCTCGCCGAGGACGGCCTGCGCGCGGCCGGATTCACGGTGCTGCTGCACCACAAGGTTCCACCTAACGATGGCGGGCTCGCGCTCGGACAGGCGCTGGTCGCCGCCCACGCGTGAGGACGGCAGATGTTCCTGGGAATCCTGACAATTGTGGGGGTGGGCTTCCTGGTCGGCTTCCGCCACGCCTTCGAGCCGGATCACCTGGCCGCCGTGACGACCCTCGCGACTCGGCATCGTGGCCTCGCGCACGCGGCGCGACTCGGAGTCGCCTGGGGCGTGGGGCACACCGCCAGCGTCGCCGTGGTGTCGCTGGCGCTCATCGTCCTCGGCATTCACGTCCCCGAGTCCTTCTATCGCACGGCGGAGCTGGGAGTCGCGCTGCTCCTGATCGCCCTGGGCGTCTCGTCGCTCGTGGCCGAGGCGCGTCGACATCGGCGGGAGCTCGGGGAGCCGCACGCGCACGCCCACGATGCGCACCTCCCGCATTCGCACGATCCCGGGATCCGCACCGTCGCGCGCTCCCTCTGGTTCGGCGTCGCGCACGGGATGGCCGGGAGCGGGGCCGTCATCGTCCTGATGGTGGCGGCCGCCTCGACCAGGGAGGCCCAGCTCGGATACCTGGCGGCGTTCGGGCTCGGGACGGTGGCGGGGATGTCGGTCGTTTCGCTCCTCACCGGAGCGGTCGCCGGCGCCGCCGCAGCGCGGAACCTCGTGTACGCACGCCGCATCCGCATCGGGGCGGCCATCGCCAGCGCCGTGGTCGGCGTGATGCTGGGGTGGCGCACGTTCGTCGGCTGAGCGGCTCGTTGCGACATTCGAGGCGGGGCCTCCCAGCCGGGGCCTCGTAGCGGGACGCACCAGCGGGGGCCCTCCCGAAGGGGCATTCCACCGGTCGTTAGATTTCGCCCCCATGTCCCAGCGTCCCATTCCCGAACTCCTGGCCCCCGCCGGCTCGCTCGATGCGGTTCGCGCGGCCGTGGCCAACGGCGCCAACGCGGTGTACCTCGGCGCCGAGCGATTCAATGCCCGGGACGAGGGCGCCCAGCTCACGCTCGACGAGCTCGAGCAGGCTTGCCTCATCGCCCACGGCGGGGGGACGCGCGTTTACCTGACGCTGAACACGCTGGTCAAGCCGGCCGAACTGGCCGACGCGCTCGCCCTGCTCGGCGAAGCGATCGACCGCGGCATCGATGCGGCCATCGTGCAGGACCTGGGGATCATCCGCCTGATTCAGCAGGTGTATCCCGGTTTCGAGATCCACGGCTCCACGCAGATGACGGTGCACGACGCGAGCGGGGCGCTCCTGATGCACGACATCGGACTCGAGCGCGTCGTCCTGGCGCGCGAGAACACGCTGGACGACGTGCGCGCCATTCGCGCCGCCGCGCCGGCGCTCGGGCTCGAGACCTTCGTGCACGGGGCGCTGTGCATCTCCTACTCGGGACAGTGCTTCATGTCGGGGATGATCTCGGAGCGGAGCGCGAACCGCGGGTCGTGTGCGCAGTCGTGCCGCAAGGATTACGTACTCACCGACGCGCGGAGCGGAGAGGAGCTGGACCGCGGTTACCTCATCTCGGCGAAGGACCTGGCGGCGTACGACCAGCTGCGCGAGCTGGCCGAGGCTGGCGTGGACTGCCTCAAGGTCGAGGGGCGCAAGAAGAAGCCTGAATACGTCGCCACCGTCACGCGCACCTACCGCGACTTCCTCGATCGCGTTGCGGCTGGCGACGCGGCGCATCCGACCGCCGAGGAGGTCCGCCCGCTGGTGCAGATCTTCTCGCGCGGCTTCACCAGCGGGATGTTCACCGGCCGGGCGGGGCGGGACTACATCACCCGGGAGCAGCCCGACAATCGCGGACACGAAATCGGCATCGTCCTCGGTCGCGACGGGCAGGATCTCCTGGTCGAGGTCACGCACGCCATCCAGCCGGGCGACGGGCTGGGCTTCGAGCCGCCGCCGGGGGCGCGTGCACGGTCGACCGGCTTCGCCGTGACCCGGGTGCGAACCGTGTCGGCTCGAAATGGCGTGATGCGACAGGCCATCCATGCTCGCGATCGCGTCCCGGCCGGGTGGCGCGTGGTGCGCAGCTCCGAGGCGGCGCTGCTGGAGCGCGCCCGCGCCTCGTTCGCGGCGCTCCCGATTCCCGCGCGAGGGCGGCGCCAGCGCCTCGATGTCCGGCTCTTCGGCAACGCGGGGGCCCCCCTCAAGGCCGTCTTCGCGGCGGGAGGCGAGCAGGTGGAGGTCCGCAGCGAGGTCGCGCTCGCCCCGGCCTCACAGCGTGCCCTCGACCACTCCCGCCTGCGCGAGCAGCTGGGGCGGCTGGGCGAGACGCCGTTCACGCTCGGCGCGCTCGACATCGCCGGGCTCGCCGATGGGCTCTTTCTCCCGGTGAGCGAGCTCAACAAGCTCAGGCAGGGGGCCGTCGACGCGTTGCTTCTTCGCCGGGACTGGGCGCGCTCGGCGGAGGAGGCCGAGCGTGCGGCGCGCATCCACGCCGCCATCGCTGCACCGCTCGGCCCCGGCGCCCCCCCACGTGACGGGTGGACACTCTCGGTGGAGGTATGGTCGCTGGACGAGGCGCGCGCGGCGGCAGCGGCCGGGGCCACCGAGATCGTCGTCGACCCGTTCCTGCGCCACCCCGTGCCGCCAGCTGCACGCCTGCGGGCGCTGGCGGCCGAGCTGGGGGAAGGGGGCGTCGTGGTGCGCCTGCGCACGCCCACCATCGTCCGCCCCGAGGAGCGTCGCGCGCTCGACAAGTGGCTCGATTTGCAGCTGCCGGTACTCACCGGGCACGCCGGGCTGGCCGTGGAGCTGGCGGCGGCCGGGCGCGACGTGGCCACCGACTACGCGCTCAACGTCTTCAACGCGCACACCGCCGCGGAGTTCTTCCGCCGCGGCATTTCGCGGATGGCCGCCTCCGTGGAGCTCACGGTCGAGGAGATCGCCCAGCTCGTCGCCCCATGGAAGGGGCGCGGCTTCGACGTCGTCGTGTACGGACGCCCCGAGGGGATGACGATCGAGCACTGCGTCCTCTCGGCCGCGTTCGACCGCGTGGCGACCACCTGCCGGGACCTGTGCGTGCAGAAGCATCCCGTCGTCGAGCTGACAGACCCGGCGGGCTACACCTTCCCTGTCGCCACCGATGCCGCGTGCCGCAACCGGCTCCTGCACTCGCGCCCCATCGAGGGGTCGGAGTTCGTCCCGCGCCTGTGGGAGGCGGGGATCCGAACCTTCCGGATGCTCTTCAACCTTCCGGGCGATCCGATCGCCGAACTGGTCGGCGACTACGCCCGGCTGCTGGGGGCACTCGCACGCCATGAGGCGCCCCCGGCACTCGCCGTGCGCGAGCGCCTGGCGCACCACTTCACCCGCGGGCACTTCACGCGCGCCGTCTGATCTCGGCGGTGTTGCACGGTGGTCCTGATCCCGTCCCTGCGCCGGGCGCGACCACCCGGCGTGCGTGCCTGACGCGAGATCGCGATCGTGATCCCCGGTCCCCCGTCAGGCGGGATGCGTGGCGTCGAGGCGAAGGCGCGCCTCGAAGAGGAGGATGGACGGCGTGAACGGCTTGGACAGCACCGGCCCGCCCATCGCCTCTGCCTCCACCACCTGCGGCGAGTCGCCGGGATATCCCGAGGTGTAGAGGACCTGCACCGCGGGCCAGCGCTCGCGCAGCCGCCGTACCAGGTCGACCCCGCCCATCTGGGGCATCACGACGTCGGCGATGACGAGGTCGATGGGATCGCGCTCCGCCGCGACCCGATCGAGCGCCTCGGCGCCGTTGGCCGCCTCCAACACCACATACCCCGCCGCCCGCAGCGCCCGCACGGTCGTGTGTCGCACATCGGCGTCGTCCTCCACGAACAGGACCCGGCGCTGGCGCGATGCGTCGGTCGACGCGGTGAAGGGATGCCCGGCATGGGCGCGCCCTTCGTCCAGCTCCTCCGTCGGGGGGAGCCAGACGTGGAAGGTCGACCCCTCATTCTGGGCGCTCTCCACCGTGATCTCTCCCCCGTGGGCGGTCACGATGCTCTGGCACGTGGAGAGCCCGAGCCCGGTGCCGCGTCCGGCGGTCTTGGTCGTGAAGAAGGGTTCGAAGAGGCGCTCCTGCACTTCATGGTTCATGCCGACGCCCGTGTCGCTGACGTCGAGCATGACGCCTTCGGGGGGAGCCGCCGTCCCGCTCCAGTGACGGGGGACCCCCCGGCGCGTACACAGGTCGAGTTCTCCCCCGTGGGGCATCGCGTCGCGCGCGTTGACCGCCAGGTTGACGATGACCTGCTCCAACTGCGCGGAGTCGGCGTACACGAGGGGGAGGTCGCTGGCCAGCGTGAGGCGGAGCGTGATCGTCTCCCCCAGCACGCGCCGCAGCATGGTGGCGAGGTTCCCCACCAGGGTGTTGATGTCGATCACCCGCGGACGGCTCACGTCGCGCCGAGCGAAGGCGAGCAGCTGACGGGTCAGTTCGGACGCCCGGGTCCCCGCACGCCTGATCTCCTCGAGGTCGGGCGCCGCGCCGTGCTCTGCCGGGAGCGCCTCCTGGGCCAGCTCGGCGCTGGTGAGGATCGACGTCAGCAGGTTGTTGAAGTCGTGAACGATGCCGCCGGCCAGTCGCCCGATGCTCTGCATGCGATTGGCGTGCACCAGGCGGGAATCGAACTCCTCGGGATCCGACGGGAGGGGAACCCCGATGGCGTCGGCGCTCCCTTCGAGCAGGAGGCCGGCGAGGCGCGACCCCGTGAGTGGAGCCGACGACGCCCCCGCGCTCGCCGCCACGCGCTGCTGCAGCATCGCCGCGAGGTCATCGGGCGGCGCCTCGGGCCGCGGCGTCGCCCGACGCAGCGCCACCGCCAGGGCCGCCGCGGTCAGCGCCAGCGCCGTCCCGACGGCCGCAAGGATCGCCCTGGGGACCGGCGATGCCGCCTCGGCCAGCGAGGCGAGAGACAGGGTGGCCGTCACCACGGCCACGGCGAGGAGCGCCAGCGTCGCCGCGCCCTGGCCCAGCGGCTCCCGCGTGCCGGAGCCGCCCCGTCGGAGCCTCGTGAGCAGGAGCCACGCCGCGACGATGCCTAACGTCGATGCCGCCAGCAGCAGCGCGATGTCGACCAACGAAACTGTCATTGGTGTCCGGTGACCGGTGGCGTCGCACGTGGCGTGCCGGGCGGACCCGCGCGGCCCCTCGTGCTGCAACCAAATGGCATGATAGGCGGCGGTCCGGATGAGGGTAAGGGGCGCGTCTCGAGGCAGCGTTGCGGATATGTCTCCCCTAATCTCGCCCCCCGCCGAGTTGCTTCGGCGCTTTGGGGTCACCGCCCTGCGTCCCGCGCAGCAGTCCGCGCTCCTCGCCCTGGCCGTCGGGCGCGACGTCCTCGTCATCCTCCCCACGGGCGGCGGAAAATCGCTCTGCTACCAGCTCCCGGCGGCGAGCGGCATGACGCCCACCGTGGTGGTGTCCCCGCTGGTCGCCCTCATGAAGGACCAGGTGGACGCCCTCCGTCGGCGCGGCATCGCCGCCGCCCAACTGTCCGGCGCGGTCACGGTTCCGGAGCGCGAACGCGCCTGGGGGGCGCTGCAGAATGGAACCCTCACCATCCTCTACCTCTCCCCCGAGGCCCTGGCCTCCCGGGCAACGGTGGCGCGCCTGGCGCGCGCCGCTCCGCGACTGCTCGCCGTCGACGAGGCCCACTGCATTTCCGAGTGGGGCGAGTCGTTCCGCCCCTCGTACCTGACGCTCGGACGCGTCCGTGAGGCGCTCGGCGCCCCGCCGACCATCGCCCTCACCGCCACGGCCACCCCCCGGACCGCGCGCGATATCGTCGAGCGGCTCGCCCTCCGCGATCCGCTGCGCGTGAGTGGCGGCTTCGATCGTGCCAACTTGCGGCTGGAGGTCAGGCGCGTGAGCGGGGAGGGGGAGCGCGCGGCGCGGCTCCACGCGCTCGTGTGCGGCGCCCCCGGGCCGGCGATCGTGTATGCTCCGACGCGACGTGAAACCGAGCGCCTGGCGGCGGAGTTCGTTCGCATCGGCGTGGCCGCCGCCCCGTTTCACGCCGGCCTCCCGACCGAGGAGCGCGGCACCCTGCAGGACCGATTCCTGGGCAATCACATCTCCGTCATCGTCGCCACCAATGCCTTCGGTATGGGGGTCGACAAGCCCGACGTGCGCCTGGTCGTTCACGCCGCGCCGCCGCTCACACTCGAGGCGTACTACCAGGAGGCGGGGCGCGCCGGGCGCGACGGCGCCCCGGCTCTCTGCGTCCTCCTCCTCGGCCCTCACGACCTGGCGCGCGCGCGCCTCCGGCTCTCAAGGGGCATGGTGACCGCCGACCGGCTTCGCGCGCTCCTCCGCCTCCTCGACGCCCCCTTCGCCACATCGCACGGACTGGGAGGAGAGCGGGACGTGCTCGCCCGCCTTGCCCGGGCCCTCGGCGCGACCGCCGAGGAGGCCGCGGCTGCGTTGCGCCTGCTGCTCGAGGCGGGCGCGCTCGAACGGCGCGGGGCGACCGGGGTGCTCCGGATGCTCGCCACCCAGGCACGCCTGGCGACCGATCCGTCGCTCCCCGCGAACGACATCGCGGCGCTGCGCCTGCTTGGAGCGCCCGCCACCGGCCGTCGCCCCCTCACGCTCGCCGACGTGGCCGCCGTTGCGCCCGACGGCGACGCCCCCCGCTTCCTCCACCGACTGGAAGCCCGACAGCTGGCGGTGTGGCAGGCGCTGGAATGGCCGTGGCGCGTGCGCGCCCATCCGCCGGGCGCCGAACTCGAGCGGCTCGCCGTGCGCCACACGTCGCGCCGGGCGCGCGACGCCTGGCGATTCGCACAGGTCGCACGAATGGTGACGTCCCCGCGTTGCCGTCGAACGGTCCTGCTTCGATATTTCGGCGAGGACACCCCGGCGGGCTCGTGCCACGCCTGCGACGTTTGCGGGACGCGTCGCGGGACACTTTCCTGAGGCCGCGCGCGTATATCGCGTGTCGCGGCGCCTCCCATACGATCCCCGGGAACCCTGCCACGGGCTCCCCGTACGACATAGCGTGAAATGGACGACTCGCAGTACTTCTCCGAGCAGCACCTGCAGGTGCGCGACATGGTCCGGGCCTTTGCCCGCGACGAAGTCGCCCCTGTCGCCGCCCATTTCGACGCCATCGCCGAGTTCCCCTGGGAGAACATCCGGAAGATGGGAGAGCTCGGCCTCCTGGGCGTCCCATGGCCGGAAGAGCTGGGGGGCGCGGGGCTCGACCTCATCAGCTACATGATCGTCATCCACGAGCTGGCCAAGGTCGATGCGTCGCATGGGCTCACGGTCTCCGCGCACACGACGCTCGGCACGTCCCCCATCGTCCACTTCGGGAGTGAGGCGCAAAAGGCGCGGTACGTCCCGCTCCTCGCCTCCGGCCGGGTCATGGGCGGCTTCGGGCTCACCGAGGAAAGCGCCGGGAGCGACGCCGGGGGGACCCGCACGACGGCGGTGAGGAAGGGCGACCGCTACCTCCTCAACGGATCCAAGCGCTTCATCACGCATGGCGGCGTCGGCGAGATCTTCGTCGTCACCGCCGTGACCGACCCTTCCAAGGGGACGCGAGGCGGGATCTCGTCGTTCATCCTCACCAAGCGGAACGACGACCTGGCGCGTGCCCAGGAGCACGGCATCGGACACGCGCCCGAACTCACCGCGATGCCGGGCTTCAAGTCGGGGCGCAAGGAAGACAAGCTGGGATGGCGCGCCTCGGATACGCGCGAGCTCATCTTCGAGGATGTCGAGGTCCCGGCCGAGAACCTGCTCGGGACGGAGGGGGAGGGGTTCGCGAACTTCATGCGGACGCTCGACGCCGGGCGCATCGGGATCGCCGCGCTCTCGTTAGGTATCGCCGAGGGGGCCTTCGAGGAGGCGCTCAAGTATTCGACCGTGCGCAAGCAGTTCGGGCAGCCCATTTCGGCCTTCCAGGGCATCTCGTTCCAGCTGGCCGACATGGCGACGCAGATCGAGGCGGGGAAGCACCTCGTCTACCACGCGGCGGCCAAGCTGCAGCGCGGCGACAACGTGACCAAGGCCGCCGCCATGGCCAAGCTCTTCTGCTCCGAGCTCGCGATGCGCACCACCATCAAGGCCATCCAGGTGCACGGCGGCTACGGATACACCAAGGAGTACCCGGTCGAGCGCATGATGCGCGATGCCAAGATCTGCGAGATCGGGGAGGGGACGAGCGAGATCCAGCGCCTGGTCATCTCCCGCGAGCTCCTTCGTGAAATGAACGCGTGAACTTCGCACGGCTGGCGGCGCGACTTCGCCTCCCCCTCGGCTTCGTGCTGGGCGGGCTCTACCTCGCCTTCGCGCGTCCCACGCGCGAGGCCCTGATCGTCGGGGCGATCATCGCCCTCGCCGGGCTCCTGGTGCGCGCCTGGGCATCGGGACACATCGTCAAGAATGACCGGCTCGCGACCACCGGACCGTATGCGCACACGCGTAATCCGCTCTACTTCGGGAGCTTCCTGATCGCGTGCGGCTTCGCCCTCGCCGCGCACTGGGCGCTGCTGCTCGTCGTTGCCCTCTTCTGGCTCCTGATCTACGGCCCGACGATCAAGCGCGAGCGGAACAAGATCCTCGCGATGTTTCCGGAGGCGTACCCGGCCTTCGAACAGAACGTGCCGGCGTTCTTTCCGCGGCTCACCCCCTGGCGCGGAGGAGGGGAATCGACCCCCTTCAGCCCCGGGCTCTACATGCGCCATGGCGAATGGCGAGCCGCGTTGGGGTATCTTGGGGCCATGACCTGGCTGTACCTGCGACTCCGGGGGATCGTGTGAGGCGCCGCGCCCACGCGCGCGCGCTCGCCCACGTGTGTGGGCGCATGTTCTCCCGGGTGGCAGTGCTGTTCTCACGGGCGGGCGCGCGACTCGCGCACGTCCGGCATCAGAGGCCGCAGCCGGCGGAGCGCGTGTCGCGCCGCCTCGGCTCGGCCGGCGCTGTGGTGTGCGTCTCGGGGGTGACTCCCCGGTATCGCACGTCCGGCCGATTCTCGCCCTGGTCGCGTCCGGTGCCTATCCAGGCATCGGGGCGCCCTCGGGTGACGGCCGCGATGTGGTCGATCGCGCATTCCGTCAGGCCACCTGTCCCTTCCGCGCGCGTGTCACGCCTGCCGTCGTTCCGTGCCACCGCACCCACCCTCTCATGTGTCCGCCCCGCCGCAGTCCTCGAGTCGCGAGGAAGCCGGCGCGGGGGGATCTCCGATGAAACGCGAGATACTCATCAGTTCGACGTCGCGGGAAATCCGCGTCGCCATCATCGAGGACGACCAGCTCGTTGAACTCCTGGTCGACCGTCCGGAAGCGCGCCGGATGGTTGGCGACATCTACCTCGGACGGGTCGAGGCGGTGCAGCCCGGCATCCAGGCCGCCTTCGTCGACATCGGCACGGAAAAGAGTGCGTTCCTGCACGCATCCGACCTCGTCGTCCCCGACGAAGACGAAGAAGGTGACGAGGAGGAGGGAGATGACGAGGGCGAGGACGGCGAGGAGTCACCGCGCCACTCGCGCCGAGCCAAGGCGCCCCCCATTCAGGACGTCCTGAAGAAGGGCGACACCCTGATCGTCCAGGTCTCCAAGGAACCGATTTCAACCAAGGGGCCGCGCGTCACGGCGCAGGTTTCCCTCGCGGGACGCTTCCTGGTCTACATGCCGCACGCCTCGCGTGTGGGGGTGAGCCGGAAGATCGGCGACCGCACCGAGCGGGCGCGCCTTCGCGAGCAGGTGGAGGGAATCCTCCCGCCCAAGTCGGGAGGGGTCATCGTCCGGACGGTGGGCGAGGACGCGACGCCGGAGGCGTTCGAGCGAGAGCTCAACACGCTGATGGCCACCTGGAAGCGAGCCAAGAAGAAGACGACCTTCGTGCGGGCGCCGGCGCAGCTCCATCGCGAGACCAGCCTGACCCGCGGGATCATCCGCGACATCTTCAGCACGAAGGTCGAGTCGATCCAGGTCGACTCCAAGCAGGTGTTCAACGAGATCGTGGAATACCTCAAGGGGATCGCCCCCGAGCTCATCGAGCGGGTGCAGCTGTACGAAGGGAACGTCCCCCTCTTCGACAAGGCCGAGATCGAGACCGAGATTCGGGACCTCTTCAAGCGCCGCTGCGAGCTCCCGTCGGGCGGTTACCTCATCATCGAGCCGACCGAGGCGCTGGTCTCCGTCGACGTGAACTCCGGGCGGTTCACCGGGAAGAAGGACCCCGAGAAGACGATCCTGAAGACGAACCTCGAGGCTGCGCGTGAGGTCGCCCGCCAGATCCGTCTCCGCGACATCGGGGGGATCATCGTGTGCGACTTCATCGACATGGAGAGCAAGGGGAATCGTGACCGGGTCCTCCAGGAGCTGCGGACGCACCTGGGGCGCGACCGGGCGCGGACCAAGGCCTTCCCCGTGTCGGATCTGGGGCTGGTGGAGATGACCCGCCAGCGCGTCCGCCAGAGCCATCTCCAGCAGATGACCGCGGCGTGCCCCATCTGCCACGGCACGGGGCGGATCTTCACCCCGGAGACCATCGCCCGGCGCGTCGAGCGGTCGGTCAAGCGGATGGCCGTCGAAGGGAAGCGCGAGCCCATCGTGGTGAAGCTCCATCCCGAGGTCGCGCTGTACGTGCTGGACCAGGAGAAGGACTATCTCAGGAAGCTGGAGAAGTTGGCCGGCTTCGCCATGGAGATGCGAGACGACCCCCTGCTCAGGCCAGACGAGTTCAAGCTGGTGGTGAAAGGGGCGGGCCGCGACGTGACCCAACAGTACGCCGTCGCCTAGGGCGCGAGGCGCGGCCTGGCACGGGCCTGGCACGGGCCTGGCACGGGCCGACACGCGCCTGCCACTCCCGTCCCCCGTCTCCCCTCTCCCGTCCGTTCTTCCCAGACATTGACCGAAGTCGATGCCCCGACTACGTTTCGAGGCTCGCGACTTTATCGATTCAGAGACCATGACTTACGCCATCATCCGTACCGGCGGCAAGCAGTATCGGGTTCAGCCCGGGACGACGCTGCGCATTGCGACGCTCCCCGGCGACGCCGGTGCGTCCGTCGAATTCAACGAAATCCTGCTCGGTTCCGACGGCCAGACCGTCCGTACGGGCGTCCCGTATCTCGCCGGCGCCAAGGTGACTGGCGAGATCGTCAAGCACGGGCGTGGCGAGAAGATCGTCGTCTTCAAGTTCAAGCGCCGGAAGAACTACTCCCGCAAGCAGGGGCACCGGCAGGGATTCACCGAAGTCCGCATCAAGGACATCACGCTCGGCTGACGAGAGGACACCATGGCACACAAGAAAGGCGTCGGCTCGTCTCGCAACGGCCGCGACAGCAACCCGAAGTACCGCGGTATCAAGAAGTACGGCGGTGAGGCCGTGCGCGCCGGGAACATCATCGTGCGCCAGTGCGGCACGAAGTGGCACCCAGGACGCAACGTCGGCCTCGGCACCGACTACACGATCTACGCGCTCGTCGATGGGGTGGTCCGTTTCCACCACAAGGACAAGAAGCGCCAGCAGGTCAGCGTCGATCCGTTCCCGACCGAGTCGGTGACCGCGGCCTGATCCGCTCGCTCCATCCACGCGCCCCCGGCCCCGCGCCGGGGGCGTTTGCTTGCGCCACGACTCCGAGGCGCAACCGGACGACCCGCGGGGGCGTAGTATAGGGGAAGCGGGCGACGCGGTCGCCCGGTCTCGCCGTACTATCCACAGGATCAGGATCACCATGCCCATCTGGGACAAGCTCAAGACGGAGCTCGATCGCGCCGGACGGGTGGCGCAGGGTGCCCTCGACGAGGGGAAGCTCCGACTCGAAGTCTTCCGCGCCCGCCAGCTGGTGGACCGCGCCGCGCAGGCGCTGGGCTACGCCGTCTATCGCGCGCGCACCGCCGGCGATGGCGCGCCCGACGACGCCACCTTGCAGCGTCTCGTCGACGCCGTGCGCGAGCGCGAGGGTGACCTCGCGGCGCTCGAGGCGCGATTGCACGACCTCACCGGCCGCGTCCCGCCGCGCGACGAGCCGCCGCCGCCCGAGGCGGCGGCCGAGCCTTCGGGCACGTCGCCACCGCCCACCACATCCGACGCGATGGGCGACGCCTCACCCGATCGCGTCGGCTTGTAAGAGGGCGACCCGCGCGTCACGAGAGAGGGGCACGCCATCAGGCGTGCCCCTCCGTGAGTTCCTCGCCCACGCCGATCGCGCGGCGGATCAGGGCTTCGCCCTGTAGTCCGGCGGAAGCGTCCGGTAGCGCCGCATCAACTCGTCCTGGCGCGACGGACGTTGCACCTCTACGCCGCGGACGTACACCTTCTCGGCACGCGTGTACAGCTCGAACGGGTCGCCGCTCCAGATGACCAGCGTCGCGTCGCGCCCCGGCTGGAGCGAGCCCACCCGGTTGGCGACGCCGTACATCTCGGCCGGCGTGAGCGTCACCGCGCGCAGCGCCGCGTCCCACGGCATCCCGAACGCCACCGCCACCCCAGCCTCGTACTTGACGTTGCGGGCGTTGAAGGCGTCGGCTCCGCCGGCGATGACCACCTTCGCCCCCGCCTGCTGCAACAGCGCGGCGTTCTCCTGGCGCGCCCCCAGCGTGGAGAAGTCGCGGGGGATGTTGTTCAGCGCCCCCACCACCACGAAGGCATTGGCCGCCGCGATCCGGTCGGCCACCTTCCACCCCTCGGTCGCCGAGGTCAGGACGAGCTTGAGCCCGAACTCCTTGGCGATGTCGAGCGCCACCAGGATGTCGCTGGCCCGGTCGGCGTCGACGGCAAGCGGGATCTCGCCGCGCAGCACCGGCTGCAACGCCTCCAGGTCCACCGGCCGTGCGGCAAGCGGTCGCGAGCCGTTGGCATCGTAGCGGTCGCGCCGGCGGGGCCACTCGCGCGCCTCCGCCAGCACGGCGCGGAGACGCTGGTAGACTTCGGCGCGAGAGGCGCCGCGATCGCTCCCCTTGGAGCCGATGTCGGCAAACACCGCCACCGGTCCCTTGAGGAGGACGTCGCCCAGCGTCCCGTCGCCGAGGACGACGACCGCCCCCTGGCCTCCCACCAATCCACCGCGTGGAATCAGCCCCGCCGTGGTCACGCCGTCATTGCGCGTCACCTGCAGGAGTGGCGACGCGGGATTGAACCCCTCCCACACGCGCAGCGAGGGGGTGATGCCGTCGCCCTGTCCGCGGGCGGAGAGATCGACCGTCGCCTGCACGGCGCCGATTTCCGTGAGTCCGAGCGAGGTGGTGGCATTGAAGATGCCCGGCGTCACCCACTTGCCCGTGGCATCGATGCGCCGCGCGTCGGCCGGGATGGTGACGTTGCTCCCGACGGCCACGATGCGGCCATCGCGGACCAGGACCGTTCCGTTCTCGATGGCCGGTCCGCTCACCGGGTAGACCTTGGCCCCCGTGATGGCCAGGACCTGCGCCTGGGCCGGGGCGCTGGCAAGCAGGGTCGCCGCGCAAGCGAGCGCCGCGAGGGCGTGGTTGATGGTCTTCATCTCAGCGCCCTCCCTCGGCCGGGGGGACGAAGCCGAGCTCGAAGTCGGTACGCCACCGCTTTGACGGATCGAGCATGTCGAAGAGGAGGGCGCCATCGGTCCAGACCTTCTCTGCCTTGGAGTAGATGCTGAAGGGATTCCCGCTCCACAGGACGACGTCGGCATTCTTGCCCGGCTCCAGCGTTCCGATGCGGTCGTCGAGCCCCAGCGCCCACGCCGGGTTGATGGTGAGCCAGCGAATGGCCTCGTCCTCCGTGATGTCGATGCCCAGGGTCCGCGCCTCCGCAATGGACTTGGCGGCGTCCTGGTTCAGTCGCTGCATCCCGCTCGCGTCGTCCGAGTGCACGATCGCGCGCGCGCCGGCGGCGTGCACGAGCGCCAGGTTGGCTCGTACGCCATCCATCGCCTCGATCTTGAAGCCGCCCCAATCGGACCAGAGCGACGCAGCGATCCCCTTCTGCGCCAGGATGTCGGCGAGCTTGTAGGCCTCCACGCCGTGATGGAACGAGCGGATCTGGAAGCCGAATTCGTCGGCGACTTCCATCGCCCCTTCCATGTCATTGGCCGTGTAGCAGTGCCACTGTACCAGGATGTTTCCGCGAAGCACCTCGGCCAGCGTCTCGAGCCCGAGGTCGCGCGCGGGGGGCTCGCCCTTGCGATCCGCGAGCCAGCGATCCCACCGGCGACGGTATTGTTCCGCCTGGATGTACTGCGCGCGCCACCCGGCCACGTTCCCCATGCGGGTGGAGGGGCCGCGGTTGGCGTACACGCGCTTGGGATTCTCGCCGCACGCCTGCTTGAGTCCGTACTTGGCGCCCGGGAACTTCATCCCGCGCACGGTGCGCGAGGGGACGACCTTGAGCACGACGCTCCGTCCCCCGATCAGGTTCGCCGAGCCGGGGAGGACCTGGATGGTCGTCACCCCGGCGGCCAGCGCTCGTGGGAACTGCGGATCCTGCGCGTAGACCGAGTGCTCGGCCCAGACGTATGGCGTTGACGGGTTCGTCGCCTCGTTGCCGTCGCTGAGGGCATCCACGCCCGGCGCCGGATACACGCCCAGGTGCGTGTGCGTATCGATGATTCCCGGGGTGACGTACTTCCCCGAGCCGTCGATGACCACGGCGTCGGACGGCACGGCGATGTTGGCCCCGACCGCCGCGATCTTGCCGCCCTGCAGGAGAATCGACGCTCCGCGGATCGTCGGTCCCGCCGCCGTCATGATCGTCGCGTTCCTGATGACCGTGGCCCGCGAGGGGAACGGCCGGTACGTGCTCGGGAACGGATCGGCATTCGGGAGGCTGAGCGCCGCCGGGGCAGGGGGCGCCTTGGTTCCCGTGTCCGCCTGGGCGACGGATGGAGTGGGGGTGGGGGCCGGGGCACTGGACGGCTGTCGTGTCGCGCACGCCAACGTCGTCGCCCCGAGCACGAGGGGGAGGGTCGCTCTCATGTGACTCGCAATACTCCTGAGGAGGGGCAAGAGACTCGGGCGCGCGAAGCTTACGCCGGGGTCCGGCATGCGGCCAGTGTCGGGACGGCGCAGGCCGGAGGATCCCCGCTCAGCGCACGTGAGCGCCCCGTACGATTCGTGCCATCTGGTCGGGGACGTCGGTGCAGATGGCGTCGACACCGAGCGCCTCGAGGCGGGCCACGTGCTCCGGGGCGTTCACCGTCCACGCCACGACGCGCCCACCGGCGTGGTGCACGCGCTCGACGAGCGGCGCGTCGATCATCTCCCACCACTGCCAGAAGTCGCGCCCCCCTGCCACTCGCAGGGCGCGCTCGGGCTCCAGCAGGTAGCTGGCGGAGAGGACTCCCGTGGGGAGAGCGGGGTTCAGCTCGTGAACTCGGCTGGAGACGCGGTGATCGAACGAATGCACGGCGCAGGATCCCCCGTACCGCCGAAGGCAATCGACCACCAGGGACTCGATTCCCGCCGCCTTGATCTCCACGTAGACCGTCGCGCGTCCGGCGACGAGGGCGAGTGTCTCCTCGAGCGTCGGCACCGCCACGACTCCCGCGATTGCCACGCGGAGCTCCGCCAGGGTCACGGAAGCGATCGCTCGCCCCGTCTCCCCCGCGGGAGCGCTGACCGGGCGGGGAAGGGACGGGTCATGATGCACGACGATCACGCCATCGCGCGTCGCGTGGACGTCCAGCTCGATGCCGTCGGCGTGGGCCTCGATGGCGAGGGCAAAGCCGGCGAGTGTATTCTCTGGTGCCTGGCGCGGCATGCCGCGATGGGCAATGACTTCCATTCCTCGGGAGCGGTTCGGGTGTTCCCGTCGCGAAGTGCGGTGTGGTGTCATCCATCTTAACACCGGGCCCCGGAGGGCGTCTCACGGGACGGAAACGCATGACTGCGGAAACTGCACCGGGCGTCGAATCGCCGGACGAGGAGTTGATCTCGCGCTGGCGCGCGGGTGACGAACGGGCAGCCAGCCGCCTGGTGGCGCGGCATGCCCCGGCGGTCGCGCGCTACGTGGCCAGCCTCGGGGTGCGCGAGGGGGCGGAGGAGGTGGTGCAGGACGCGTTCGTGCGGGCCTTCGGGTCGCTGGATGCCTTTCGCGGGGAGAGTTCGCTGCGGACCTGGCTGTTCACGATCGCGCGGCGGCTGGTGCTGGACCGGCGTCGAACCGGACGGCGACAGCGGGAAATGACGGAATTGCAGGACGGCGATGTGGCGACGGAATATGACGCGCTGGACACGCTCATCGCCGACGAAGCGCAACAGAAGATGCGGTTCGCCATCGGGCGACTGACAGCGACCCAGCGCGAGGTGTTCATGCTGCGCGTGAACGACGGAATGTCCTACAAGGAAATTGCAGGCGTGGTGGGCACCACGGAGGGAGCGGCACGCGTGCACTATCACAACGCCCTGCGGCAGGTCAAGGAGACGCTCCATGCCGACTGACTGTTCGTCCATCGAGATGCGGGAGCTGTTGCCCGAACTCCTGCACGACGCGCTTCCCGCCCCCGAGCGGGAGCGGGTCGAGGCGCACCTCGCCGCGTGCGAGAGCTGTGCAGCCGAGTTCGCGGTGCTGCGCTCGGCCCGGCGTGCGTTTGCGGGGCTTCGGGTGCCGGCGGTCGACACCGCGGGAATCGTCGCCGCGTTGCCGCGCCCCGTGGCACCGGCGGGCCGTCGGCCGCAGCCGGCGCGACGGTCGCCGATGCTCTTCCGGCTCGCGGCCGCCATCACCTTCATTTCCCTGGGCGGGATCTCGGTCGCGGTCGTGCGCTCGTTCCTGGGCGACGCGCCGGCGACGGCGGTCGACAGCGTGATGGCCTGGAAGGACGACTCCCTCTCGGGGATGCCGACGCTGGCGCGCGCCGATACCCCGCGTGCGGCGTCCCGGGCCTACTCGGGGCTGGCGGTGCACCCCTCGATCAGCGACCTGGGGGACGCGGATCTCGAGTCCCTCCTTGGCGAGTTGGACCAGATGGAAGCCGCCCCCCTGGCGGAACCGGAAGTGAACCCCGGTGGCCGCGCCCTCTACGGGGCGATCATCGGTTCGTAGGAGAATGCAGACCATGTCCCGATTCCTCACCGTACTCGTGCTCTGCGTCGTTGTGGCTGGCGACGGAGGCGCCCAGCGTCCCGTGGCCCAGCCGGGCGCGCGACGCGACCGCGCGATGCTCGAGCAGCGCTTCCGCGAGCGCTTCGAGCAGGTCGTGAAGGAGCGTCTCGCGCTCACCGATGCCCAGCTCGCGCAGCTCGTCGAGGTGAACAAGCGCCTCGACGGCCGGCGCCGCGAGCTCTTTTCCGAGGAGCGCAAGGTGCGCCGGGAGATGCGCGACGCGCTCCAGGCGGCCGACGATCAGGGCAATGAAGCCAGGGTGGCCGACCTGATGGAGCGCGCCATTCGCGTGCAGCGCTCCCGCCTCGACCTGCTGGAGTCCGAGCAGCAGGAGCTCTCCGCCTTCCTCACGCCGACGCAGCGGGCGAAGTACATGGGAATCCAGGAGCAGTTGCGCAGGCGCGCCGACGAGATGCGCCGCCGAGCGGAGGGAGACACGCTGGGAGACTCCTTCGGCCCCCCCCCAGGCGCGGCGGGTCCCCGGCGCCCGATGCCGCGGCGTCCGGGGGGCGGAGCACCGTGACGCCCGACGGCGTGGCCGGACGGGATCGTTGAGCCACCGCTTTCCAGCGGCTACATTCCGCGCCACGCCCGGGTGGCGGAATTGGTAGACGCAGGGGACTCAAAATCCCCCACCCTTCGGGGTATACGAGTTCGAGTCTCGTCCTGGGCATGCCACGAGCAAAGGGGACGTCGCACATGCGATGTCCCCTTTGGCTTCCCTCCACCGCCGTGATCATGTCCCCTCACTCCGTACTCGTCACCCGTCGTCTCCCCGACTCCGTCGAGGAGACACTGCAGCGTACCTTCGGGGCCACGCTCAACGAGCCCGACGTGCAGCTCACGGCGTCCGAGCTGAGGCACGCGCTGGCCACGCATGACATCGTGCTCTGCACGCTGACGGATCGCCTGACCAGGGAGGTGCTGGAGGGAGGAGCCGGTCGCGTGCGCCTGCTGGCCAACTTCGGCGCCGGGACCAACCACATCGACCTCGACACGGCGCGTCGCCTGGGCATCGTCGTCACCAACACCCCTGGGGTCCTGACCGACGACACCGCGGACCTCACCATGCTCCTCATCCTGGCCGCCGCGCGTCGGGCGCGCGAGGGGGAGCGCGAGCTGCGCTCCGCCACCTGGACCGGATGGCGTCCCACACACCTCCTCGGGACTCGCGTCACCGGGGCGACGTTGGGTATCGTCGGCTTCGGGCGTATCGGCCAGGCGGTCGCGCGCCGCGCCAGCGCGGGGTTCGGAATGCGCGTCCTCTATCACTCGCGCCGCCAAGCCGCTCCCGACGCGGAGACGCGTTGCGGGGCGACGTTTGTCCCGGTGCTGGAGTCGCTCCTGTCGCAGTGCGACATCGTGTCGCTGCATTGCCCGGCCACCCCTGCAACGCACCACCTGATCGGCGCCGCCCAACTGGCCGTGATGCGTCCAGCCGCCTATCTCGTGAACACCTCCCGGGGTGATGTCGTCGACGAGTTGGCGCTGGTGACGGCGCTCGAGGAGGGGCGGATTGCCGGCGCGGGACTCGACGTCTACGAGCACGAGCCGGACGTCCCGGAGCCCCTCCGGTCGCTCCCCAACGTTTATGCGCTCCCGCACCTCGGAAGCGCCACCACGGCGTCGCGGGTCGCGATGGGGGAGTGTGCCGTGCGCAACATCACCGCCTTCGTCCGGGGTGAGGCGCCGCCGGATCGTGTCGCCTGACGAGCGGGGCCCCCCCCGAGCGGCGAGCCACGTGACGCGGACGTGACGCCGACCATGCATCGTTGCACGCGGAACGATTCCGCAGCCAGGACCTAATAGGACTTTCGCTTGCCGCTCCACCGCGCCTCCCCTAGCTTTCCGCCCCGTCACCGAGCAGCCGTCGCCGCCGCGGCGCATACGTCTTGCGCATGGCGTGCGGCCCGGGCAATTCCCGCGCCCCCCGACCTTCCATGCCCCTGACCATCTCCGCGCGCGCCGCCAACCCGGCCACGCTCAACACGCCGTTGCTGGTCGCCCTGCTGCCCACCGGGACCGAGCTCCCGACGCACCTGAAAGCGCTGGACAAGGCGGTGGGTGGCGCGATCGGGCGGACCCTCCGGCGCGGCGACTTCCGCGGGGGGCGCGACGAGGTGCTGCACCTGACCGGTGGATCCCGAGGGCCGCGTCGCGTCCTCCTGGTGGGCTACGGCACGCCGACCGACCGCCCCCTCGCACTGCGCCGTGCCGCGACCCTTGCCGCCCGCCAGGCGCATCGGCTGGGGGCGGGGTCGCTCGCCCTGCTCGCCGGCGCCGTCGACGCGCGCGAGGCCGAGCAGGTCCTGGTCGGCCTGCAACTCGGTTGCTGGGAGTTCACCGACCTTCGCACCCCGCCCCCCGAGGCCGACCGTCGTGCCCCCCTCACCGAAGCGACCCTCATCGCCGACAACGCCAAGGCGCTGGGCTCGGTCGTGGACAATGCCATCGCCATCGGCGCCGGCTACGACCTGTCCCGGCGCCTCGCCCAGATGCCGGGCAATCTGTGCACGCCCGACCTCCTTGCCGACACCGCGCGCGACGTCGGTACCCGCCACTCCCTCAAGGTGACGGTCCTCGGACGAAAGGAGATGGAGCGCGCGAAGATGGGCTCGTTCCTCGGCGTCGCCCAGGGGACACCGCAGGATCCGAAGCTCGTCGCCATCGAGTACCGCGGCGGCCCTAAAGGGGAGAAGCCGATCGTCCTCGTCGGGAAGGGGCTCTGCTTCGATACGGGGGGCATCTCGATCAAGCCCGCCGAGCGAATGGAGTTCATGAAGTTCGACATGTGCGGCGCGGCGGGGGTCATCGGGGCGATGGAGGCCATCGCTCGCCTCGCCCTCCCGGTCAACGTCGTCGGCGTCTTCGGGGCCACGACCAACATGCCCTCCGGAACGGCGCTCAAGCCCGGCGACGTGGTCACGGCATCGAACGGGAAGAGCATCGAGATCATCAACACCGACGCCGAGGGGCGCCTCGTCCTCGCCGACGTCCTCTCCTGGGTCACGCGATTCGACCCGGCGGTCGTCGTCGATGCCGCGACACTCACCGGCGCCGTGGTCGTGGCGCTCGGCAATTTCACCACGGGCGCCCTCGGTAACGATGACACCCTCGTGGCGGAAGTCGTCGGCGCCGCCCGTCGGGCCAGCGAGCCGGCCTGGCAGCTCCCGATGTCCGACGACTACCGGGAGCTCATCAAGTCGGACGTCGCCGACATCAAGAACACCGGCGGGCGCGCGGCCGGCACCATCACCGCCGCGATGTTCCTCCGCGAGTTCGTGTCGTATCCATGGGTGCACCTCGACGTGGCCGGCACCGCATACAGCGAGTCGGACCTGACCATCATTCCCAAGGGGCCCACCGGGGTCCCGACGGGGACGTTCATCGAGTTCGTCAGGGGGAGAGCGCACTGATCCGCATCGCCCGATTCCTCCGTCTCGCCGGCCTCGGCCTCGCGGTCGGGGCCGTTTTGCACGGGACGGCGCTGGCCCAGAAGCCTCCCGTGCGCCGAGTCGCGCCGCGCCCGGATTCGACGAAGGTGGCACGCCCGGCGGTCGACACGGTGAAAAAGCGGGCCGACTCGCTGAAGACGGCGCGCGATTCGACGAAGACGTCCGCCGCCGACACGCTCCGGCAGAAGGGCGACACCCTCCGGCCGAAGGCGGACTCGCTCCAGCAGAAGGGAGACTCGCTCCGGCACCGCGCCGACTCGCTGCGCGCGCGCCGCGACTCCCTCGTCGCCGATTCCCTCCGGATCGACTCGCTCGAGAAGGAGAACCTGGCGATCCTGGCCGCGCAGGTTCGTCGCGGCGACACCGTCAAGGCGCCGACCCCCGCCGCGGAGATGCCGACGCTCACCGACCTCGATGGCGGCTATCGCTGGGGACGCGACGAACTGGCGGCCTCGGGGGCGCTCACGTTAGGCGACCTCCTCGATGCCATCCCCGGCGTCACGGTCTTCCACTCCGGATGGATCGGCTCTCCACAGGTCGGGGCGATGTTGGGGGACTTCCAGCGGCTGCGCATCTTCTACGACGGCATCGAACTCGATGCCCTCGACCCCCGGAACGGTGGCGTTCACGACTTGTCGTTCATCCAGCTCTGGCAGCTCGAGGAGGTTCGCATCGAGCGCGGCGCGAGTGAAATCCGTGTGCACCTGCGGTCGTGGCGCGTGAAGAGCACGACCCCGGCGACGCGGGTCGACATCGGCACCGGCGACCTGGAGACGAACGGATATCGCGGCTATTTCGGCCGGCGCTGGCGCAACGGCCTCGCGCTCCAGGTCGGGGCGAGCCAATTCTCCTCGCGCGACAACCGGAGCGCGGGCGACGCCGACGGGCTCTCGCTCTTCGGACGATTCGGATGGGCCAAGGGGCGTTTCAGCGCCGATGCGTCGTTCCTGCGCACCTCGAGGGACCGGACGGAACAGCTCCGCGACACGTCCGCGGGCGGCAACCTCCCCCCCTTCGATGGCCAGCAAACCGAAGCGTACGCCCGCGCGGCCTTCACCGACACGACGCGGGGAGTGTGGGCGCAGGTCACCGCGGCGAGTCTCGCGCACACGCAGAACAACCTGGCGTTCACCGACACGGTCAAGATTCCCTACAAGCGGCTCCCCTCGCAGCTGACCCCTTCGCGCCGCCAGCTCATCGCCGCCGCGGGGTGGGAGCGCGGTCCCTTCGCCCTGTCGGCCACCGGGCGCATGCGTCGCATCGACACCCTGAGCTTCTTCACCCCCTCGGCCCGCCTGTCCTTCACGACGCCGCGGCTCGCGCTCGCGGCCTTCGCCGAACAGCAGGACGAGCTGAAGCTGCGTCGCACGGAGGTCTCGGGGCGGCTCCTCCCCCTGTCGTGGCTCGGCATCTCGGGGGCCGTCAGCCGATTCGCCCCCACCGAAGTGGGCGCCCATCCCACGACGCTGGCGTATCGTGGCGAGGTCGGTCTGCGCATCAGCCGCGCCTGGCTTTCCGGGGGGATCATGTCTCGCGACACCGCCCAGTTGGTCGCCCCGATCGTCTACGACACGTCGTTCGTGGCCAGCGCCACCGGCGCCATGACCGGAACCTTCGTGACCCTGCGCGGAAAGATCTGGAAGGACGTGGGATTCGATGTGTCCGCCATCAAGTGGGATTCCGCAGGCGCCTATCGCCCGCAGTACCAGACGCGCTCGCAGCTGTACCTCAACACCAGCTGGCTTGGGCGCTTCCCGACGGGGAACTTCAACATCCTCGCGGCGGTGACGCACGAGTACCGAACCCAGGCATACTTCCTCACCGGAGACGGGAGGGTGGCGGCCTCGCAGTACCGGACCATCAACGCACAGCTGGAGATCAGGCTGCTGCAGGCCACGCTCAGCTACCAGTTCCGGAACCTGCTCAACGAGCAATACCAGCAGGTCCCCGGCTACTTCATGCACCGGCCGGTGCAGTACTACGGTGTTCGCTGGTACTTCTTCAATTGACAAGGTTGTTGTGGCGCAATAACTTGCGCGGCCTCCCATGATCCGAAGCATGACCGGCTTTGGCGCGGCGGAAGGGACGGTGGGCGCCGCGCGCGTCTCCGTCGAACTCCGCTCCGTCAACCATCGATTCTTCAACGCCAACATCCGCCTCCCCTCGGAGCTCGCCCGATGGGAGGGTGAGGTGCGTGAGGCGCTGCGCAAGCGCGTGAGCCGGGGGAACATCTCCCTCTCGGCCCGGGTCGAGCGCGGCGTCGCGGGTGCGCCGGCCATCGACGAGACACGGTTCGGCGCGTATGTCGAGCTCCTGCGCCGCCTGCAGCAGCGCTACGAGCTGGACGGGCAGATCGACGTCGCCGCCGTGCTCCGCATGCCCGACGTGATGTCATCCATCTCGGAGGGCGAGGAGGGCGACGTGAGCGAGTTGCTTGCCATCGTCGACGCCTCGGCGGCGGCGCTGGCCCGCGCGCGTGAGGAAGAGGGGGAGCGGCTCGCGGTGTACCTGCTGGAACGGCTGGCCATCGTCGAGGACGCACTCGCGCGCATCGCGGAGCGCTCCCCGGTCCGCCTCGTGGAGCAGCGTGATCGCCTGCGCGCCGCCGTCGCCGAATTGGCGCACGGGGTGGCTGTGGACGAGCAGCGCCTCGCGATGGAGATCGCCGTCCTCGCCGACCGCCTCGACGTCAGTGAGGAGCTGTCTCGCTTCGCGTCGCACAACGCGTCGTTCCGTCAGACGCTGGCGCGGCGGGACGGCGAGCCCATCGGCAAGCGGCTCGGCTTCCTGCTGCAGGAGATGCTGCGCGAGGCCAACACGACCGGTAGCAAGGCGAACGACGCGCGAATGCTCGCCGACGTGGTCACGATCAAGGAGGAGCTGGAGCGGATTCGCGAGCAGGTGGAGAACCTCGAGTGATCCCGTTTCCCCTGATCCTCTCGTCGCCGTCGGGGGGAGGAAAGACGACCATCGCCCGGATGCTCCTCGGGCGACGTGCCGATGTGGGGTACTCGATTTCCTGCACCACGCGCGCTCCCCGCAACGGGGAGCGCGACGGGGCGGACTACTACTTCCTGGACCGCGGCGATTTCCTGGCCCGGCGCGAGCGGGGGGACTTCGCCGAGTCCGCCGAGGTGCATGGGAACCTGTACGGGACCCTCAAGAGCGAGGTCGAGCGGATCTTCGCCACGGGGCGGCACGTCGTGATGGACATCGACATCCAGGGGGCACGGCAATTCGTAGCCGCATACCCGGAGTCGGTGTTAGTCTTCCTGCTGCCGCCTTCCGCGGAGACGCTCCTGAGCCGCCTGACGGCTCGCAACACCGAGTCACCGGATGCGGTGTTGCGCCGCCTGACGGGAGCGCGTGACGAACTGGCGGCGGTGGGAAGCTACCAGTACGTGGTGGTGAACGACGACCTGGAACGCGCCTTCATGCAGGTCGCCTCCATCGTCGAGGCAGAGACGGTTCGGCACCGCCGGGTGCCGCTGCTGGAACACCGGGTGCGGCAGCTGCTGGACGGGCTGGACCGCGAGATCACGAGATACGCACGAGCAACCTGACGAGAGATGCGAGTTTTCACACCTGACGAAATCGCGGCGCATTCCGCCAACAAGTACCTCGGGGTGCTGGTGGCGGCGCGGTACGCCCGCCTCCTCAACGAGATCCCGAAGAGCCTGACACCGAGCGCGGCCGAGAAGAAGCTCACCACGCGCGCCATGGAAGAGCTGTCCCGCGGCGACGTGGAGTACAAGGTCGTCGCCCGTCGTCGCGCGGAGTAACGACCGTTCGTCCGTTTGCGAAGCGCCGGATCCTCCTCGGGGTGACGGGAGGGATCGCCAGCTACAAGTCCGCGTCGCTGGCGCGCCTGCTCACGCAGGCCGGCGCCGAAGTGGACGTCGTCCTCACGCGATCGGCGCAGGAGTTCGTGGGCCCCGTCACCTTCGAGGCGCTCACGGGACGCGCCGTGCACACGGTCCTCGTCGCCGCGGGACACGCGCTCGACCACATCCGGCTGGCGCGCGCCGCCGACCTGGTCGTGGTGGCGCCGGCCACGGCCGACCTCCTGGCGCGGGCGGCGCACGGACATGCCGACGACCTCCTGACGGCCGCCCTGCTGGCGACGTCCGCCCCCGTCCTCGTCGTCCCGGCCATGAACGACCGGATGTGGGGACATCCGCAAACCACGCGCAACGTCGCGCACCTGCGCGAGCTGGGATACCACGTGCTCGACCCCGACACGGGCGACCTGGCCGTGGGGGAGGGGAGCGGCCCCGGGCGCATGCCGGAGCCCGAGACGATCATGCACCACGTCGCGCGCCTCCTCGAGGCGTCGTCGCCCCTGGCCGGGCGCCGCATCGTCGTGACCGCCGGACCCACGCGCGAGGCGCTGGACCCGGTGCGCTTCCTCTCCAACCGCAGCAGCGGCAAGATGGGCGTGGCCGTGGCCGAAGCGGCCTGGCGCCGCGGGGCGTCGGTGCACCTCATCGCCGGCCCGTTAGGCATTGCCGTCCCCCCGATGCTCGACGTCGAGCGCGTCGAGGACGCCGAGGAGATGCTGGGCGCGGTGTCGCGGGCCCTCGCCGCCGCCGACGTCCTGGTGATGGCGGCGGCCCCGGCCGACTTCCGGCCGGCCACGGTCGCGGGATCGAAGATCAAGAAGGACCAGGCGCCCGCCGCCATCGCGCTCACCCCTGCGCCCGACATCCTCCGCGAGACCGCATCGGAGCGGCGGCCGGGGGCCATCGTGGTGGGCTTCGCCCTGGAGACCGACGACGTCGTTGCCAACGGGCGGAAGAAGCTGGCGAGCAAGGCGCTCGACCTCATCGTCATCAACGATGCGCGCGAGGCGGGGGCGGGATTCGAGGGAGACACCAATCGCGTCACCCTGCTTGCGGCTGACGGCACCCCCGACGCCCTCCCGCTCCTGGGCAAGCGCGACGTCGCCGACGCCATCCTCGACCGCGTCGAGGCGCTGCTCGGTGGACGCTAAGGAGCGGCTGCGCCTCTACCTGGAGCAGAGGCGTGATGCGGGCGAGTCGGAGCTGGTCCTCGACTCCATGTCGGTCGAGGAGGTCATGCGCCTCCTCGGCGCGGGCGGGAGCGCCACGGGTCGCGCCCCCGAGCGCGCGGCGGAGCGTTCCCTCGAACGCCCGGTGCGCCCCTCGGTGCCGCCATCCGATGCCCCTCCCACCCACGGCGCAGCACGCGACTGGCGCGAAGCGCTCCGCGCCCTGGACGCGCAGCCCGGGGGAGCCAAGGGCACAGCCGCGCCGCAGCGCCCGGAGGCCCCACCGATGGTCCGCACCGACGCCGAGCGTGCTCCCGCGCCCGCGACGCGCCCCCCCCTGGCGGGCGTTCCCCAGGGCGTCCCCTCGGACGCCCTCCCCGACGCCCCCCCCTCGCCCCCGATGCCCGCGCCATCACCCGATCGCCCCCCCCGCGACGCAGGGCAGCCCCCCACGATCCCCCTCGATCAGGTGCCGGCCGGGCTCGTGGTCGGGGCGCCCGGCCACGACGGCGGTTCCACGTCACCCTGGCACACGATCGACGAGATCGCGGAGGCCACCCGGCGCTGCCAGGCGTGCTCGCTCCACAAGACGGCCCGGCAGGCGGTCCCCGGTGAGGGGAATCCCGAGGCGGATTTCGTCTGCGTGGGCGAGGCGCCTGGCGCCAACGAGGACGAGCAGGGGCGCCCCTTCGTGGGGCAGGCCGGGCAGCTCCTCACGAAGATCCTCGCCGCCATCGACCTGTCGCGTGACCAGGTCTTCATCTGCAACGTCCTCAAGCACCGTCCGCCCGGCAACCGGAACCCCACGCCCGAGGAAGTGGCGGCCTGCTCGCCATTTCTCGTTAGGCAGATCGAGCTGCTCCAGCCCAAGGTGATCCTGGCCCTCGGGACCTTTGCGGCGCAAACACTATTGCAGACCCGGGAGCCCATCGGCAAACTGCGCGGCAAGATCCACCGCTACCACGGGGTCCCCCTCATCGTCACCTACCACCCGGCGGCGTTGCTCCGCAACCCGTCGTGGAAGCGCCCGACCTGGGAAGATGTCCAGCTTGCTCGACGAATCCTCGATCGCGCCCGCGGCGCGTGACCCGTTCCGCGATCGGCGCCCTCCCTACGCGGAGGACGCCGAGCAGGCGGTGATCTCGGCGATGATGATGGATCGCAACGCCATCGTGCGTGCGATCGAGTTCGTCGATGACACGATGTTCTACCGCGAGGCGCATCGCCGCCTCTTCCGCGCCATCCTCGCCCTCAACGAGCGCGGGTCGGTGGTCGACGTCCTCACCCTCGCCGACGAACTCGCCCTGCGCGGCGAACTCGAGGCGTCGGGCGGCAAGGATTATCTCGGCCAGCTCGTCGACGTCGTCCCGACCTCGGCCAACGTCGAGTATCACGCCAAGATCATTCGCGAGAAGGCGCTCGTCCGCCGCCTCATCGAGACCTCGACCGAGATCATCACCTCGGCCTACGAAGGGAAGTCCACCTCCCACGACCTCCTCGACGTCGCCGAGCAGCGGATCTTCCAGATCAACCAGTCGCGCAAGTCGGAAGGGTTCCACCGCATCAAGGAGCTCCTCTGGCAGGCCATGGAAAAGATCGAGGAGCTCAGCCGCCACGGCGAGAGCGTCACCGGCGTCCCCTCGGGCTTCGACGACCTCGACAAGCTCACCCTGGGCTTCCAGCCCTCGGAGCTCGTGATCGTCGCCGCGCGCCCGTCGATGGGGAAGACGGCCTTCGTGCTCAACGTGGCCCAGAACGCCGCCTACTACGGCAAGACCCCGGTCGCGCTCTTCTCGCTGGAAATGGCCAAGGAGCAGCTGGTGACCCGCATGCTCGCCGCCGAGGGGTGGGTCGATGCGCAGAAGCTCCGCAGCGGCAAGCTCACCGACGACGACTTCCGGAACCTGGCCAAGGCCTCCGGCATCCTCGGTACGCTCCCCATCTGGATCGACGACACCCCCGGGCTCTCCGTGCTCGAGATCCGGTCGCGGTCGCGCCGCCTCAAGGCGGAGAACAACATCGGGATGATCATCATCGACTACTTGCAGCTGATCCAGGGCCCCGCCGACTCCGAGAGCCGGCAGCAGGAGGTCAGCTACATCTCGCGTTCGCTCAAGATCCTCGCCCGCGAACTCGAGGTCCCGGTCATCTGCCTGTCGCAGCTGTCCCGCGGCCCCGAGCAGCGCACCGGCGAGAACAAGCGCCCGCAGCTCTCCGACCTCCGCGAATCGGGCGCCATCGAGCAGGACGCCGACGTCGTGATGTTCCTCTATCGCCCGGAGTACTACGAGGGGTCGCACGACGAGCGCGGCGAGCCGCGGCGCCTGGCCGACGGCACGCCGCTCGACGGCCTCGCCGAGGTGATCATCGGCAAGCAGCGCAACGGCCCCACCGACACGGTCCGCATGTACTTCCACAAGAAGTACACGCGCTTCGACAACTATTCGCCGCGCAAGGAGTGACGACGCTGCGCAACCGGACGGTCTATCGCTGCACCGAGTGCGGCGCCGAGCACCCCAAGTGGGCGGGGCGGTGCGACGCCTGCGGCGAGTGGAACACCCTCGCCGAGGAGGTGGCCGCGCGCCCCCCGAAGGCGGCGTCCCGCTCCCGCGCCGCGCCCGGAGCAGCGTCCGGCGCCGGCCCATCGCCCCTCGTGCGCCTGCGCGACGTGCGCTCGGCGCGCACCGCCCGCCTTTCGTCCGGCATCAGCGAGTTGGACTTCGTCCTCGGCGGCGGGATCGTCCCCGGCTCCATGGTCCTCGTGGGCGGGGAGCCCGGCATCGGGAAGTCGACGCTCCTCTTGCAGGTGGCGGCCTCGCTCACCGCCGGCGGAACCGAGGTCCTGTACGTCTCGGGAGAGGAATCGCCCCTCCAGGTCAAGCTGCGCGCCGAACGGCTGGGCCACGCCGATGCCGTGCAGCTCCTGTGCGAGACCTCGCTCGAGGCCATCCTCGAGACGGCCACCGCCGCGAGTCCCGCCGTCGTGGTCATCGACTCCATCCAGACCATGGCCACGGAGGAGCTCGAGGGCGCGCCGGGCAACGTGGGACAGGTCCGCGAGTGCGCCGCCCGCCTCATGCGCTTCGCCAAGTCGTCGGGGGCGACGGTCCTCGTGGTGGGACACGTGACCAAGGGCGGCGGGATCGCCGGCCCCAAGACGCTCGAGCACATCGTCGACACGGTGCTCTACTTCGAGGGCGAGGGGACCGGCGATCACCGCATCCTGCGCGCCACCAAGAATCGCTTCGGCTCGGTGGACGAGATCGGCGTCTTCCGCATGACGGAAGATGGGCTGCTCGGGGTGGGAAACCCGTCGGCGCTCTTTCTCGGCGATCGCGAGGGGCGCGCCTCCGGGAGCGCGATCACCGCCCTGCTGGAGGGGACACGTCCCGTGCTCGTCGAGGTGCAGGCGCTCGCCGCCAAGGCGGGGTTCGGCACCCCGCAGCGGGTGGCCACCGGATTCGACGGACGCCGCCTCGCCTTGCTCCTGGCGGTGCTCGACAAGCGGGCGGGGCTCTCCTTCGCTCCCCTCGATGTCTTCCTCAACGTGGTCGGCGGGCTGCGCATGCAGGAACCGGCCGGTGACCTGGCCGTCGCGGCCGCACTCGCATCGAGCGTGTACGACCAGGCGCTCCCGCCCGACGCCGTCTTCATCGGTGAAGTGGGACTCGCCGGCGAGATCCGCCCGGTGTCGCAGGCCGAGCGGCGACTGGCGGAGGCGGCCCAGCTCGGATTCCGCACGGTGTACCTGTCGGAGCGCGGCGTCCCCCGACGGACGCCGGACGGGGTGCGCGCGGTCGGCGTCGGTTCGTTAGGCGGCCTGTTCAAGGGACTGTTCCGGTGATGCACGACCACGCGGCGGGCGCCGATCACCCCGGGGGGGAAGGACACGACGGGCACCCCGCCGAGCGCGCCCCCGGCCACCTCCCGCGCCAGGCGGCCCCGCCCGAGCTGCGTCCCGACACCGCGGCCAGGCGCGATGTCGGCGTGATCATCGTCGCGGCCGGAAGCGGAAGCCGGACGGGGAGCCGGGAGCTCAAGCAGTTCCGGTGGGTGGCGGGAAAGCCCATGCTCCTGCACAGCATCCAGGCCTTCCACCGCCGGGCCGACGTGGCGCAGGTCGTCGCCGTACTCCCGCGTTCGGTCGCCGGCGACCCGCCCCCGTGGATCTTCCAGTGCGACGTCGATCGCCTCCTGGTCTCCGTGGGAGGGCGCGAACGCATGGACAGCGTGTGGAGCGGGATCGAGGATCTCGACGACGAGGTGGAGATCGTCGTCGTCCACGACGCCGCGCGCCCGCTGGTGACCGACGCGACGATCGACGCCGTCATCCGCCAGGCCCGTGCCGGGACGGGAGCCATCGCCGCCCTCCCCGTGGTCTGCGAACCGTCGATCGCGCCCGCCTCTGGCGCGCGCAGACGCCCCAGGCCTTTCCCAGGGAGATGCTCGAGCGCGCGCACCTCGAGGCGCGCCGCGCGGGAGTGGGGGCAACGGACGATGCCGCCCTCTGCGAGCGACTCGCCTTCCCGGTCGTCGTGGTGCGGGGGAGTGAGCGTGCCATGAAGGTCACCGAGGAAGAGGATTTCGCCCGCGCCGACGCCCTGGCGCACCTCCCGGAATGAGCGCGGGGACGCTCTCCACCCCGTTCTGGTCCCCACCGGAAGTGGAGGCATCGCTCGGGACCACGATCGACCACCTGCGGAATCGCGGCGTCCTCGCTTATCCCACCGAGACCGTCTACGGCTTCGGGACGGCGGTGGACCACGATGCGGTGGAGACGCTGGTGCGCCTGAAGCAGCGCCCGCCGGCCAAGCCGTTCCTCCTCCTCATCGCCGGGAGCGACATGCTCACCCGCCTCGATCTCGCGCTGACGAGTGACGCCGCGCGCCTGGCGGCACGCCATTGGCCCGGACCACTCACCCTCGTGCTCACCGGTGGCGACCGGCGCGTCCCCGCGCGGCTGCGCGGACCAGAGGGTGGCGTCGCGGTACGCTGGACCTCGCACGAGGGGCTGCAGCGACTCCTGCGCGCCTACGGCGACCCCATCACCTCGACGAGCGCCAATCGCCCCCGGCAGCCACCAGCCATGTCGGCCGGGGAGATCGTGCAGCAGTGGCAATCCGAGATCACCCGCGGCATCATCCGGGTCCTCGACGGCGGGAGGCTCGTCGCGTCGCCCCCCTCCACCGTCGTCGACTGCACCGGACGGCGCCCCCGTGTCATTCGCCCGGGCGCCATCCCCTCCGCGGTCCTGCGGGAGAGCGTCCCTCACTTGATGGGGGAGTTCTAGGCGGCTCGTCGCGGCGACTGCGAAACGCGTGCGGGGCAGGTAACTTTCAGGATCCCAGGGACGACGTCGACCGCTCGTCACTCACCTCACCGCCGCCACCCTCCGCCGTACGTGAAGATCCTCTTCGTCTGCACCGGCAACACCTGTCGCTCCCCGCTCGCGGAGGCCATTGCCAGGCGCGAGGCGATCGGGCGTGGCCGTGAGGACGTCGAGGTGGCGAGCGCGGGAACGAGCGCCTGGGATGGCGCCCCGGCTTCGGACGGCGCCCTCCTCGTCGCCCTCGAACGCCACCTCGACCTGGGGGGGCACGCGGCCCGGCAGCTCACCCCGGATCTGGTGGCATGGGCCGACCTCGTCCTCACCATGGGGCCGCACCATCTCGAGCGGGTCCAGGCGTTAGGCGGTGACGGCAAGGCGCAGGTCCTGACCGCGTTCGCGAAGGATGCTGGCGATCCCGCAGGGGTGTCCGACCCCTTCGGCGGCGACCTGGAGATGTACCGGGCCACCTTCGACGAGCTGCAACGCGAGATCCGGCGCGTCTTCGACGCCCTGGCGACCGAACGCGCGTGACGGGGCACCGTCCCGGGCGGCTGGTCCTCATCGGCCACCCGGTGGCCCACTCGTTGTCACCTGCCTTCCAGAACGCCGCGCTGCGGGACGCCGGGATCCCCCTCACCTACGAGGCGCTGGACGTTCCACCCGCGGCCTTGCCCCACGCCTTGCGCCTCCTGCGCACCCAGCGCGCGGCAGGAAACGTCACCGTCCCGCACAAGGAATCGGTCTTCACCGCCTGCGATGTGCTGACGCCGCTGGCCAGGCGCGTCGGTGCGGTGAATACCTTCTGGACCCGCGACGACGACGCCCTGGTCGGCGACAATACCGACGTCGCGGGCTTCGAGGCCCTGGCCGACGCCCTCGGCGTCGTGCGGGCGCATTGCGTGGTCGCGTGCATGGGGAGCGGGGGCGCCGCGTCGGCGGTCTGCGCCGCGGTGGAGCAGTGGCCGGGAGCCCTCGTGCGACTGTGGGCGCGAACCCCACAGCGCGCGCGCGCGCTGGCCGCCCGATTCGGCGATCGCGTCCGGGTCGCGCCGTCGCTTCGAGACGCGCTGGACGGCGCCCAGCTCGTGGTCAACGCCACTCCCCTGGGGCTGCGCGACGAGGACGTCCCGGTCGCGCCCGACCAGCTGCCGCGTGACGCTCGCGTGATGGACCTGGTGTATCGTCGCGGCGAGACGCGCTGGGTACGGGAGGCGCGGCGTGCAGGTCATGCCGCGTGCGACGGACGGGAGATGCTCCTGGTGCAGGGGGCCGCGGCCTTCGAGCAATGGTTCCATCGTCCGCCCCCCCTGGAGGTCATGCGACGCGCACTGGAGGCGGCCGCCGCGCGATAGCCCGCCGCCTCCACGATGACGGAGTGGCGAATGGCAGCGTGGTGGAACGCGGTGGTGCGCACGGCGCGGGAGCATGTCGAAGCGCTCGTCCTCCCCCGCATCTGCGTCTCCTGTGACGCCCTGATCCCGGCGGCGAGCGAACGGATGGTCTGCCAGCTCTGCTGGGCCCGTGTCGCAACGCTCCCGCGCCCCAGGTGTGAACGCTGCGGGCACCCCCGTGCGATCACGGCGAGTTGTCGCTGGTGCCCGCTCCTCCCACCCTACGTCCGCGCGGTGCGGTCGTGGTGCTGGGTCCCCGGTGGCGTTGCCGAGCGCCTGGTGTACGCGCTCAAGTACGAGGGGTGGCACGGGGTCGCGGTGGAGCTGGCCGCGCGCGTGGCGCGTCTCGACTGGCCCGAGGACGTGCGGCGCGAGTGGGCGGCATTGGTCCCCGTGCCGCTGTCGGTCGAACGCGAGCGGTCGCGCGGATTCAACCAAAGTGCGAAGCTGGCCGACGCGCTGGCTCCACACCTTGGGGTGGAAGTGTGGCACGATGTCCTCCAACGCCCGAGGGCCACGCCCTCCCAAACGCGATTGACACCGGAACAGCGTTTGCACAACGTTGCCGACGCCTTCCGGGTCGCCGACGGGGCGTCATCGAAGCTGCGTGACGCCCATGTCATCCTCGTCGATGACGTCGTCACCACCGCCGCGACCCTGAATGAGTGCGCCGCCACGTTGTGGAACGCTGGGGCGCGGATCATCAGCTACGTCACCTTCGGCCGGGCCCGCTCCGCGGGCGACGCGCCGCTATCGCGAGGATGAGCGCAACATGGCACTTCGGGTTGGCATCAACGGCTTCGGGCGCATCGGGCGCCAGGTCATTCGTGCGGCGAAGGAGCAGGGGGCGGCGATCGACTTCGTCGCGGTCAACGACCTCACCGACACCAGGACGCTGGCGCACCTCTTCAAGTACGACTCCGTGCACCGGACCTACAAGGGAACCGTCTCGCACACCGAGGACTCGATCACGATCGACGGCGACACGATCAAGGTGTTCGCCCAGAAGGATCCGGCCGCCCTCCCCTGGAAGGACCTGGGCGTCGACGTCGTGCTCGAGTCGACGGGTCGCTTCACGAACGCCCCCGACGCGCGCAAGCACCTCGACGGCGGGGCGAAGAAGGTCATCATCTCGGCCCCGGCCAAGGGCGAGGACATCACCGTGGTGATGGGCGTCAACCACGAGAAGTACGACCCCGCGTCGCACCACATCGTCAGCAACGCCTCGTGCACCACGAACTGCCTGGTGCCCATGGTGAAGGTCATCCGGGATACGTTCGGCTTCAGGCACGGCTCGATGGTGACGATCCACTCGTATACCAATGACCAGCAGATCCTCGACCTGCCGCACAAGGACCTGCGCCGTGCCCGCGCCGCGGCCGTCTCGATCATCCCGACCACGACCGGTGCCGCCAAGGCCACCTCGCTCGTGATTCCGGAGGTCAAGGGCAAGATCGACGGCATCGCCATCCGCGTCCCGACCCCCGACGTCTCGCTCACCGAGCTCACCGTCGAAGTGGAGCGCCCGGTGACGATCGCCGAGGTCAACGCGGCCTTCGCCGCCGCCTCCGAGGGAGCACTCAAGGGAATCCTCGCCTACACCGAGGTGGAGCTGGTGTCGGCCGACTACATCGGAAATCCCTTCTCCTGCATCCTCGACGCGAAGAACACCAACGTCATCGACGGCACCATGGTGAAGGTGTCCGGCTGGTACGACAACGAGTGGGGCTACGCCAGCCGCTGCGTGGACCTCATCACGTACGTCGGGGCCAGGCTGTAGGCCCGGTTCATGAACAAGCAGACCATCCGCGACCTGACCGACGCCCAGCTGCGTGGGCGTCGGGCCCTCGTTCGTGTCGACTTCAACGTCCCCCTCGACGAGAGGGGGAACGTGAGCGACGACACCCGAATCGTCGCCGCGCTCCCCACGCTCGAGTACCTGGCGGGGCACGGGGCGCGGGTCGTCCTGCTCTCGCATCTCGGGCGCCCCAAGGGGGGCCCCGACCCGAAGTACTCGCTCGCCCCCGTCGCACGACGACTCGCCCAGCTCACGAAGTATCCGGTCACTTTCCACGCCTCCTCGGCGGATGAGGGGGCCGTCGCGGCGTCGCGGGGACTGGCCGACGGCGAGATCCTCCTCCTCGAGAACACGCGCTTCCATCCGGGGGAGGAGAAGAACGACGAGGCGCTCAGCCGTGCCTTCGCATCGCTGGGCGACCTGTACGTCAACGACGCCTTCGGCTCGGCACATCGCGCCCATGCCTCCACCGCCGGCGTCACCGCCTTCCTCAAGCCGGCCGTGGCCGGCTTCCTCATGGAGCGCGAGCTCGACTACCTGGGCAAGGCCATCGCCGAGCCCCGCCGCCCCTTCATCGCGATCCTCGGCGGCGCCAAGGTATCGGGAAAGATCGACGTCATCGAGGCGCTCCTCCCCAAGGTGGACGGCCTCCTGATCGGTGGCGCCATGGCGTGCACGTTCTTCGAGGCGATGGGGCTCGAGACGGGCAAGTCGCTGGTGGAGCCCGACCGGGTGGAGCTCGCGGCCTCGCTCCTCGAGCGGGGAGGGTTCCGCCTCACCCTCCCGCACGATGCGGTCGTCTCGACCGCGATCGACAACGGCGCCGGCGCCCATGCCACGCGGCGCGACGCCATCCCCGCCGACGAGGCCATGTTCGACATCGGCCCCGACACGATGCGCTCGTATGCCCGCGCGATCGCCTCGGCCAAGACGGTGCTCTGGAACGGACCGATGGGGGTCTTCGAGAACCCGCCGTTCAACGAGGGGACGCTCGCCATTGCCCGCGCGATGGCAGAGGCGACCAAGGGCGGGGCCACGACCATCGTGGGCGGCGGCGACTCGGCGGCTGCGGTCGCCGAAGCGGGGTTGGACAGAGCGATGAGCCATGTCTCGACCGGTGGCGGCGCCTCGCTCGAGTTTCTCGAGGGGAAGGCGCTCCCGGGGGTCGACGCCCTCGACGAGAGGTGAGCCCGGTGCAACACCCTGTCTTCGCCGCCAATTGGAAGATGAACCACGGGCCGAGCGATGCCCGGGCCTTCATGCGCTCGTTTCTCGCGCACTACGCCCGCCGCCCCGACCGGCAGGTCATCTTCTTTCCTCCCGCCGTGAGCCTCACGACGGTCGTCGATGCGCTCAAGGAACGGCAGGACATCGTCGTCGGCGTGCAGAACATCCACTGGGAGGACAAGGGCGCCTTCACCGGTGAGCTCTCCGCCGGCATGGCCCGCGACGCGGGGGCCACGCTGGCCCTCGTCGGCCACTCGGAACGTCGGCACGTCTTCGGGGAGCGCGACGAGGAGACCGGACTCAAGGTCGCCGCCGCGGTGCGAGCCGGTCTCCTTCCGATGCTGTGTGTAGGGGAGACGCTCGAGGAGCGCGAGGCCGGTGCGACCGAGCAGGTGGTCCTCCGCCAGCTTCGCGCCGGGCTGGCCGACATCGACCCGCACCATGCCGCGAGCCTGCTCGTGGCCTACGAACCGGTGTGGGCCATCGGGACCGGGCGAACCGCGACGCCCGACGACGCCGGCGCGATCCACGTGATCATTCGCCAGGAGCTCGTGGGAATGCTGGGAGAGCGGGCGCAGAATGTCCCGATCTGCTACGGCGGGAGCGTGAATCGCGGCAACGCGGCGTCGCTCCTGGAGGCTCCGGAGGTCGACGGATTGCTGGTCGGGGGGGCCTCGCTGGACGCCGAGGGGTGGTCGACGATCGTTCGCACTTGATTCGGGCGCGTAAGTGCCGCAATATTCCGTGCTTAGCACGAACACGCCCAACCCAGCGCCAGGCGCATGTACACCTTCCTGCTCATCATCCTGATTCTCGTCAGCCTCGCCGTGATTGCGGCGGTCCTCCTGCAGTCGGGGAAGGGGGGCGGACTCGCCGCGTCGTTCGGTGGCGCGTCGTCGTCTTCCGACTCGTTCATCGGGACGCGGCAGGCGGGGAACCTCCTGACGCGCGTGAGCTGGTGGGGGGGCGGAATCTTCCTCTTCCTCGCCTTCGTGTTGCAGCTGATGTCCGTGCGGACGCGGACGCCGAAATCGATCCTGGACACGCCGCTCACGCAGTCGCCCGCCACGGCGCCGGCTCCGCAGGGACAGGCACCGGCGGCCGCTCCGGCCGTCCCCCTCGAAAAGGCGCCCGCGACTCCCGCTCCCGAGACCAAGAAGCAGTAGTCCCCTGACGTGACCTCTCACGACGAAATCCCTGGGTTCCTTCTCCTCGAGGACGGAACCCTTTTTCGTGGCCGCCACGCCGGCCACGCCCCGATGACGGTGGCCGAGGTGGTGTTCACCACGAACATGACCGGCTATCAGGAGACCTTCTCCGACCCGTCATACCGTGGCCAGATCGTGGTCATGACCGCGCCCATGATCGGCAACTACGGTGTCAACGCCGAGGATCCCGAGTCCGATCGCCCTCAGGTTGCCGGCGTCGTGGTCCGCGAGCTATCGCGCACCTACTCCAACTGGAGGGCGAGCGGCGATCTCCTCAGCTGGCTCTCCGCCGCCAACGTCCCGATTCTCGAGGGCGTCGACACCCGGCAACTGACCAAGCACCTGCGGTCGGCCGGCGTGATGCGAGGGGTCATCGCCGCGGGCACCGAGGTGACCAAGGAGGTGCTCGCGGCGCTCGACGCCTGCCCCTCCATGGAGGGGCTCGACCTCGCGTCGGTCGTCACGACAGATCGCACCTTCACGTGGGGGAGCGAGTCAGCTCCTTACCGCATCGTGGCTTACGACTACGGGATCAAGCAGAATATCCTGCGCCTGTTCGAGGCCAACGACTGCCACGTCACCGTCGTGCCGTCCACGACGCCCCCCGAGGAGGTGCTGGCGCTCAAGCCCAGCGGCGTCTTCTTCTCCAATGGACCGGGCGACCCGGCGGCGGTCAGCTACGCCCCGCACGCCATTCGAACGATCGGCGATGCCGGCGTCCCCGTCTTCGGGATCTGCCTCGGCCACCAGATGATCGGCCTGAGCTACGGGGCGTCGACCGTGAAGATGCCGTTCGGGCATCACGGGGGGAATCACCCGGTCAAGGAGCTGGAAACGGGGCGCGTCCTCATCACGTCGCAGAACCACGGTTTCGCGGTGCAGGGGGACGAACACGAGATTCCCGGGGCTCCGTCGCTCCAGGTGACGCACGTGAACCTCAACGACGGGACCGTCGAGGGGCTCCGTCACCGCGACCTCCCGATCTTCTCGGTGCAGTACCACCCGGAGGCCGCGCCGGGTCCGCACGACGCTCGACCGCTGTTCAAACAGTTCATCAAGGCGGTCCGGGACGGGGCAGGGCGAAGTGGTCCAAACGCTTGACACACAATAGCTAAGCGTTCTATGTTCGACCGAACTTTCGAGCGCCTGGACCCCGTCCTGTTCGAGACCACGCAATGACCAAAGCCGACCTCGTCGAGCGCGTCACGCAGCAGATTTCCCGCACGGCCGGTCCCATGATCTCCAAGAAGGACTGCGCGCGTGTCGTGGACGCGTTCCTCGACGCGATCAAGGAGGCGCTGCAGGCGCAGAAGAACATCGAGGTCCGCGGCTTCGGCACCTTCAAGATCCGTCACCGCAAGACCCGCATGGCGCGCAACCCCCGGACCGGCTCGCCGGTCGAGGTGTCGGCTCGTCCGGTCCCGGTCTTCAAGCCGTCCAAGGAGCTTCGTGCCATGGTGGCCGAGCTCGAGCCGCTCGAAGGCGCGGTGGAGGATTGGGATGACGATCATGAAGAAGAGGAGATGAGCGAGGCATAGCGCCGGTCGCCCCTCCCGAGTCGCCCAACGTGCCCCGGTCGCCCCGCGACCGGGGCACGCCTGCTTTCGGAAGCGATCCGGGCGGGCGAGCCGGACACCTCCCCGTTGCGCGACGGGAGGCACCCCATAGTCTTCCTCCGTATGCCGACTGTACGCGTTCTCCTCTTTGCCTCGTATGCCGAGGCGCTTGGCGCCACCGCGATCGACGTCGAGGTGGGCGGGGCGGCCCGGGTGCGCGACGTGCTGGCCACGGTGCGCGAGCGCCCGGGGGCCGACCGCCTCCCGCCTGCTCCCCTCGTCGCGGTCAACGCGAGCTACGCGCGCCTCGACGACCTCGTGCGGGATCGCGACGAGGTGGCGATCATTCCTCCGGTGGCGGGGGGGTGATGCGAGTCGCCCTCGTGACGACCCCGATCGACGCCGCGGCGCTCGTGGCCGAGGTGAGCTCCGCCTCGTCCGGGGCGACGACGCTCTTCGTCGGGACCGTACGTGACGTCAACGACGGACGGGAGGTACGGGGCATCGACTACTCCGCGTACGAGGCGATGGCCTTGAAGGAGATGGAGGCAATCGCCAGCGAGGCGGTGGGGCGCTTCGGGACGCCGCACGTGGTGATGGAGCACCGCCTGGGCTACCTGGCGCTCCGCGAGGCGAGCATCGCCATCGTGGTGTCGCACCCGCGGCGCGCCCCCGCGATGGACGCGGCGCGATACCTGATCGAGGAAGTCAAGAAGCGCGTCCCCATCTGGAAGCGCGAGCACTACGCGGACGGCACGCGCGAGTGGGTCGATCCCACGCGCGCCCACGAGGAGGCGGGGCGATGAGCGAGGTGGTACTGCGCGACCAGTTCGGGCGCGGGATCGAATACCTGCGGATCTCGGTCACCGATCGCTGCAACTTCCGCTGCCTGTACTGCATGCCGCTGGAGGGGATGGAGTGGCTCCCCAAGCGCGACATCCTGTCGTACGAGGAGATTGCCGAAGTGGTGCGCCAGCTGGCCCCCTTGGGGCTGCGGCGGCTGCGGATCACCGGTGGCGAGCCCACCATCCGGCCCGACCTCCCGGCGCTGGTCCGCCAGCTGCGCGAGATCGCCGAGATCCGTGACATCGCCCTGTCGACGAACGGGGTCAAGCTCCCCCAGCTGGCCGGCGCGCTGCGCGAGGCGGGGCTCGACCGGGTGAACATGAGCGCGGATTCGTTGCGCCCGGATCGCATCGTGGCGATCGCCCGCCGCAACCTCGGGCTCTCACCGGTCCAGGCGGCGCAAGCCGCTGAGGATGCAGGGCTTGGGCCCATCAAGATCAACGTCGTTGTGATGCGCGGCATCAACGACGACGAGGTGGTCGACTTCGCCCGTCTGGTCATGGACCACCCCTGGCACGTGCGCTTCATCGAGCTCATGCCGGTCGGCGAGATGCGCGACCTCACCTGGGAGCACGTGGTGCCGAGCGAGGAGGTCCTGCAGCGGGTCGCATCCCTCGGGGTCCTAACGAGCGACGAGGGGCCCAAGGGGAACGGGCCGGCGCGCTACTTCCGGATCGGGGACTCCCCCGGCACGGTGGGGGTCATCACCCCGATGACGCACACCTACTGCAGCTCGTGCAACCGGGTGCGCCTAACGGCCGACGGGCGGCTGCGGACCTGCCTGTACGGCGACCATGAGGTCAACCTGCGCGATCCGCTGCGCCGCGGCGAGCCGCTGGAGCCGCTGTTCCGGAAGGCGCTGGCCGAGAAGCCCAAGGAGCATCACCTGCTGCAGATGCAGGTGGGCGGGCTGCGCGCCCTGTCGCAGGTGGGCGGGTGAGGTGCGCCCGGGGGGCGGATGTTGATCCCCCCCTGTGCGCCGGATAGCTTGGGAGCATCACGTCATCGCTCCTTTCACACGATCCAAATACATGGTCAACAAGATCACGGTCGTAGGCGCTGGCAACGTGGGCGCAACCGCCGCGCAGCGCCTTGCCGAAAAGGAACTCGCCCGGCAGGTCGTCCTCGTCGACGTCGTCGAGGGGATCCCGCAGGGCAAGGGGCTCGACCAGTGGCAGTCGGCGCCCATCGAGCTGTACGACACGCGGATCATCGGCACCAACGGCTACGACGAGACGGCGGACTCGGACATCGTCGTCATCACGGCCGGCATCGCCCGCAAGCCGGGGATGTCGCGTGACGACCTGATGAACACCAACGCGGGCATCGTGAAGTCGGTGTCGGAGAGCATCGCCCGCACCTCGCCTAACGCGATCCTGATCATCGTGTCCAACCCGCTCGACGTCATGTGCCACGTCGCGATGAAGGCGTCGGGCTTCCCGCGCCAGCGGGTGCTGGGAATGGCCGGCGTCCTGGACACCGCGCGCTATCGCGCCTTCCTGGCCGAGGCGCTGGACGTCTCGGTGCGCGACATCCAGGCCATGGTGCTGGGCGGGCACGGGGACACGATGGTCCCGCTGATCTCGTACACCACCGTCAGCGGCATCCCCGTGACGCAGCTCATGGCGCGCGACGTGCTCGACAAGATCGTCGATCGCACGCGCAACGGGGGGGCCGAGATCGTCTCGTTCCTCAAGACCGGCTCGGCGTATTATGCGCCCTCCGCGGGAGCGGTGCAGATGGTCGAGGCCATCGTGCAGGACCAGAAGCGCATCCTCCCGTGCGCGGCCTGGCTCGAGGGGGAGTACGGGATGTCGGGGCTCTTCCTGGGCGTCCCGTGCAAGCTCGGGCGGAAGGGGCTGGAGCAGGTCATCGAGGTCGAGCTCACGAGCGCCGAGCGGGTCGCGCTGGGGAAGAGCGCCGACGCCGTACGAGAGCCAATGTCCAAGCTCGGCTGACGGCCACGGGGACGGGGCGCGCGGATCGTGCGCCCCGTCCCCGTCTCGGCTCCCCTCGCCCCACACCCTTTCCCCTTCTTCCACATGGCAATAGCTGCGATGCCGGCGCGTGATTCGTCCCGGGTGTCGACGAGTCGTCTGCGCCGCTTCTGGGACTCGAGCGTCGGCAAGAAGGTCGTGATGGCCGTGACCGGGATCATCGGCATCGGCTTCGTCGTCGGGCACATGGCCGGCAACCTCCAGATGTTCAAGGGGACCGGCGCCGCCCAGGCCATGCACGACTATGCCGTGCTCCTGCGCAAGACCGGCGGTCTCCTCTGGCTCGTCCGCGGCGTCCTGCTCGGTGCCGTCGCGTTGCACGTGACGGCGGCGCTCCAGCTCATCGCGCGCAACCGGGCCGCGCGCCCCGTCGCGTACGGCCTGCTGAAGCCCCAGGTCTCGACCATCGCCTCCCGCACGATGCGCGTGGGCGGGATCATCCTCCTCGCCTTCATCGTCTTCCACATCGCCGACATGACGTTCGGCCTCGGGGTGCCGGACTTCCGTCACCTCGATCCCTACAACAACCTGCGCAACGGCTTCAGCCGCTGGTGGGCGCTGGCGTTCTACCTCGTCGCGATGGCCGCACTGGGGTTGCACCTGTACCACGGCGCCTGGGCCTCGCTGCGGACCCTCGGCGCCCGCCGTCCCTCGTCCCAGCCGCTGCACCGCAACATCGCGATCGCCATCGCGGTCATCACCGCCCTCGGCTTCGCGGCCGTCCCCATCGGCGCCGCCCTGGGTCTCTTCACCGACGACACGCCGATCATGGAAGAGCGCCAGACGGTGAGCGCGTTCACCGAAGGAGCCCGCTGATGGAACTCAAGTCCGGGATCCCCAGCGGTCCCATCGCCGAGAAGTGGGACAAGCACAAGTTCGAGATGAAGCTCGTGAACCCCGCCAACAAGCGGAAACACCACATCATCGTGGTGGGGGCAGGGCTTGCGGGCGCCTCCGCAGCGGCGACGATGTCCGAACTGGGTTACATCGTGTCGTGCTTCTGCTTCCAGGATTCGCCGCGCCGCGGCCACTCGATCGCCGCCCAGGGCGGCATCAACGCCGCCAAGAACTACCAGAACGACGGCGACTCCATCCAGCGGCTCTTCTACGACACGGTCAAGGGAGGCGACTTCCGCGCCCGTGAAGCCAACGTCTATCGGCTCGCGCAGATCTCGGTCAACATCATCGACCAGTGCGTGGCCCAGGGCGTCCCCTTCGCCCGCGAGTACGGCGGTCTCCTCGCCAACCGCTCGTTCGGCGGCGCACAGGTATCGCGCACCTTCTATGCCCGTGGACAGACAGGGCAGCAACTCCTCCTCGGCGCGTACCAGGCGCTCGAGAAGGAGGTCGCGAAGGGCGGGGTGACGATGTTCCCGCGCACCGAGATGCTCGACCTCATCGTCATCGACGGGCACGCGCGCGGCATCGTGACGCGCAACCTCGTGACCGGGAAGATCGAGACGCACCTCGGCGACGCCGTCGTGCTGGCGACCGGCGGCTACGGCAACGTCTTCTACCTCTCCACCAACGCCAAGGGATCCAACGCCACCGCCATCTGGCGCGCCTACAAGCGCGGTGCCGCCTTCGGCAACCCGTGCTACACGCAGATCCACCCCACCTGCATCCCGCAGAGCGGCGACTACCAGTCCAAGCTCACGCTGATGTCGGAGTCGCTGCGCAACGACGGTCGCGTCTGGGTCCCGAAGAAGGCGGGTGACACGCGCCCACCGCACGAGATCCCCGAGGGCGACCGCGACTACTACCTCGAGCGCAAGTACCCGTCGTTCGGCAACCTCTCGCCGCGCGACATCGCCTCACGCGCGGCGAAGGAAGCCTGCGACAGCGGGCGCGGCGTCGGCCCGGGCGGGCTCGGCGTCTACCTCGACTTCCGCGACGCCATCAACCGCCTGGGGCGCGCCAAGATCGAGGAGCGCTACGGGAACCTGTTCCAGATGTACCAGCGCATCACCGACGAGGACCCGTACCAGGTCCCGATGCGCATCTATCCCGCGGTGCACTACACCATGGGAGGGCTCTGGGTCGACTACAACCTGATGAGCACGATCCCCGGCCTCCACGTCCTTGGCGAGGCGAACTTCTCCGACCACGGGGCCAACCGCCTCGGGGCCAGCGCGCTGATGCAGGGGCTGGCCGACGGGTACTTCGTCATCCCCTACACCATCGGGCACTACCTCGCGAGCAACAAGCTCGCCCCGATCTCGAAGGACCACCCCGAGGTGCGGGCCGTGGAGCGCGACGTCGAGGAGCGCACCCGTCGCCTCCTCGGCATCAAGGGGAAGCGTACGGTCCAGTCGTTCCATCGTGAGCTCGGCAAGCTCATGTGGGACAAGTGCGGGATGGCGCGCGACGCGCAGGGGCTGCAGGAGGCGCTCGCGTCGATCCCCGCCATCCGGGAAGAGTTCTGGGAAAACGTGACCGTCCCCGGGAGCGGCGATGACCTCAACCAATCGCTCGAGCAGGCCGGACGCGTGGCCGACTTCCTCGAGCTCGCGGAGCTGATGTGCCGCGATGCCTTGCACCGCGAGGAGTCGTGCGGCGGTCACTTCCGCACCGAACACCAGACCGAGGACGGCGAGGCCAAGCGCGACGACGAGCGGTTCACGTACGTGGCGGCCTGGGAGTACGCCGGTGATGGGAAGGCCCCGATCCTGAACAAGGAACCACTCGTGTTCGAGAACGTGCACCTGGCAACGCGGAGCTACAAGTGAGCGAGTCCTCGCCCGCTTCGGCTCCGGTGCCGACCCCTCGTCCTCTCGTCCTCCCGTCCCTTCGTCTTCTGGCCATATGAACCTCACGTTGCGCGTATGGCGGCAACCCGGTCCGAGTGCCGCCGGCAAGTTCGTCGAGTACCAGGCACGCGACATCTCGACCGACATGTCGTTCCTGGAAATGCTGGACGTCATCAACGAGGGGCTGGCGTCGAAGGGCGAGGAGCCGATCGCCTTCGACCACGACTGCCGCGAGGGCATTTGCGGCATGTGCGGCCTCATGATCAGCGGTGTGGCGCACGGCCCGATGAAGGCGACCACGACCTGCCAGTTGCACATGCGCTCGTTCACCGACGGCGACACCATCACGGTGGAGCCGTGGCGCGCGGCGGCCTTCCCGGTGTTGCGCGACCTGTGCGTGGACCGAAGCGCCCTGGACCGGATCATCCAGGCCGGAGGGTACATCTCGGTCTCGACCGGCAATGCCCCCGATGGCAACGCGATCCCCATTCCCAAGCCCGCCGCCGACGCCGCCATGGATGCGGCGGCCTGCATCGGGTGCGGGGCGTGCGTGGCCGCCTGTCCCAACGGGAGCGCCTCGCTCTTCACGGCGGCCAAGATCTCGCACCTGGGGCATCTCCCGCAGGGGCAGCCCGAGCGCTACCGCCGCGCCCGGCAGATGGTCGCCCAGATGGACCTCGAGAGCTTCGGCGGGTGCACGCTCCATGGGGAATGCCAGGAGGCGTGCCCCAAGGAGATCTCGATCGATGCCATCGCCCGCATGAACCGCGACTTCATCTACGGCGCCGCGCTGGAGCCAGAGGAGTCGCGGGCGGGGGGCGGAGACTGAGCGTCGAACGATCCTCGCGCCAAAGCGAAACCGGCTGCCCCCTCCTGAGGGGCCGCCGGTTTCGTTCGCCGGGCATCGGCCCGCCGGTCCGCGTGCCCCGGCCTGGGGGGAGCGCCGGTGACCCGGCGCCCCGTACGCCAGCGCGTCCCGTCAGAGGCGTGGAAGGGTCACGCCGAGCTGTCCCTGATACTTGCCGGCCTTGTCCTTGTACGACACGAGGGGCGGCTCGCCCTTGAAGAAGAGGACCTGCGCGATGCCCTCGTTGGCGTATATCCGGGCCGGGAGGGGAGTGGTATTCGAGATTTCGAGCGTGACGTGTCCCTCCCACTCGGGTTCGAACGGCGTCACGTTCGTGATGATCCCGCAGCGTGCATAGGTCGACTTCCCGACCGTGATGGTGACCACGTCGCGCGGGATCCGGAAGTATTCCACGGAGCGAGCCAGCGCGAAGGAGTTGGGTGGGACGATGCAGACGTCGCCTTCGAACTCCACGAACGACTTGGGGTCGAAGGCCTTGGGATCGACGATCGAGTTGAGGACGTTGGTGAAGATGCGGAATTCGCGGGCCACCCGCATGTCGTAGCCGTAGGAGCTGACCCCGTACGAGATGACCCCCGATCGCACCTGGCTCGACTCGAAGGGGTCGATCATCCCGTGCCTGGTGGCCATCTCGGTGATCCAACGGTCGTTCTGAATCGACATGCGCCAGCGTGCTCCCTGATCGGGGGTGGGGGTCTGGACGGCGCACGGGACTCGGCCGGCGCCACGGCCGGCGAAAGGTAACGCCCGCATCGTGCCGTGGGGATGCGGCACGGGAGGGAGACGCCCTGGGCGCCGCCCGAGTGCCGCCCGAGTACCGCCCGAGTACCGCCCGCGCCGCGCGTGAGGCGGAGGGGGATCCCGGGAAAGTGGAGCGATGCGAGGCGCGGGGTGCAACGGCTGCCAACTCCCTCGTACGGTTCGCCTTAGTTCCGTTGACACCCTCCCACTCATTCGGGTAGGTTATGCCCGCTGAACACGTGAAATCTTTCACGAACTTCGGAGTGCACTGGGAGCGACATGGATCGCACGTACCTGCCCGTCCTGCTCTTGCTTGGATTCGTCGCGCTCAACGCCGTGCTGATCGTGGCGTTGTCGACGCTCGTCATCCGGCGACGCCCGACCCCCGTGAAGGACACGCCGTACGAATCCGGCATTCCGCCGTTGGGAGATGCGCGGGAACGCTTCTCCGTGAAGTTCTACATGGTCGCGATGCTCTTCATCATCTTCGACATCGAGACCGTGTTCATGATCCCGTGGGGGGTCTACTACCGCCAGTTGTCGTGCAAGGTGGCACTGGTGAACAATGCCTGTCCGGCCGGGAACGTCTCGTTCTTCGGGCTCGGGGAGATGCTCGTCTTCATGGCGATCCTCGTCGTCGGGTTCGTCTACGTCTGGAAGAAGGGAGCGCTGCAATGGGATTAGCACCTCGCCCTGACGCGAACGTCGTCAGCTACGCCCCCCAGGATCAGGAGGGGTGGGTCACGACACGCCTCGACATGCTGGTGAACTGGGGGCGCGCCAACTCGCTGTGGCCCATGCCGTTCGGCACGGCGTGCTGCGCCATCGAATTCATGGCCTCGGCGGCGGCGCGCTTCGACCTCGCCCGTTTCGGGATGGAGCGCATGTCGTTCTCGCCGCGCCAGTCGGATGTGCTGATCTGCGCCGGGCGCGTCCCGTTCAAGCTGGCCCCGGTCATCCGGCGCATCTACCAGCAGATGCCGCAGCCGAAGTGGGTCATCTCGATGGGCGCGTGCGCGTCGACGGGCGGGATGTTCGACACGTACGCGGTGACGCAGGGAATCGACACCATCATCCCGGTGGACGTCTACGTGCCGGGGTGTCCCCCGCGTCCGGAGGGGCTCATGTACGGGATCATGATGTTGCAGGAAAAGGTGAAGCGGGAACGGATGAGCGACACGTCGATCCGCGAGGAGCTGGATCCGGATCCGGCGAGTGCCTTGTACATCCCTCCGTCGGTGATCGACGAGCTGTCGGAGCCGTTCGGGAATTCGGTCCACCAAACCCGGTCGGGGCTGTGAGCGCGCCGTTCACCATCATCCATGCCGGGCAGGCGGTCCCCGGCGCCGCCGCGCCGCGCACGCCGGGCGCGCTGCCGCACCGGGGCGGGCCGCTGAACCCGAGCGCGGAACGCCTCCAGGCCCGCTTCCCGCAATTCTTCGTTAGGTCCGAGGCGGTGTGGGGCGACACGACCGTCTTCATTCGTCCCGAGGGGGCGCTCGAGGTGGTGCGCTGGCTCCACGACGACGCCGGGGAGCAGTACGACTACCTCGTGGACGTGACCGCGGTCGAGTATCGCGACCTGGAGCAGCCGCTCGAGGTCGTGTGGCACCTGCGATCGATCCCGTATCGCCGCTTCCTGCGCGTCAAGGCCCAGCTCCCCAAGGGGGAGCCGCTGCGCGTCGCGAGCGTGCACGCGGTCTACAAGGCGGCGGATTGGCTCGAGCGTGAGTGCTACGACATGTTCGGCATCACCTTCGAGGGGCACCCGGACCTCCGGCGCATCCTGATGTGGGAGCAGTACCGGGAAGGGTTCCCGCTCCGGAAGGACTTCCCGTTGCGCGGCCGCTTCTCGCGCGCCGAGCAGCTGCGGCAGGCGCTGTCGGCCAACCCGGAGGCCAAGTATTCGATGGAGGAGCTGGCCATCGCCGACGCGTTCGACGACCTGCCGCAGGACATGCAACGCCGCCTCAAGGGCGGCGAACGGACGGGGGAGTAACGTGGCTACCAAGCGAACGATCGAAGTCGCGCTCTCGACGACGGGGCTCGACCGCGAGGGCCGGCCGCAGCGGACGCCGCTGGTGGTCGACGGCTCGGGGCAGCTGACGGCCCTCGAGGCGCCGCCGGCGCTGGAGCCGGAGCTCGAGGGCGAGCACATGCTCATCAACATCGGGCCGCAGCACCCGGCCACGCACGGGGTGTTGCGCCTGGTGCTCGAGCTCGACGGCGAGACGGTGGTGCGGTGCATCCCGCACATCGGGTACCTGCACTGCGGCTTCGAGAAGATCGGCGAATACCGCCAATACAATCAGATCATCCCCTGGACCGACCGCGAGGACTACCTCAACTCGCCGGGGAACAACATCGCGTTCGCGCTGGGTGCGGAGCGCCTGTTCGGCGTGGAGATCACGGAGCGCTGCAAGGTGCTGCGCGTGATCGCGCTCGAGCTGTCGCGCATCATCTCGCACCTGGTGTGGGTCGGGACGACCTGCATCGACATCGGGGCGTTCACCCCGTTCCTGTGGGCCTTCCAGGAGCGTGAGAACATCTACAACCTGCTCGAGGGATGGGTGGGAGCGCGCCTGACGACGAGCATGTCGCGCGTCGGGGGGATGGCGGCCGACATTCCCGACGGATGGCTCGACGGGCTCAAGGGGTTCCTGCACACCTTCCCCAAGACCATCGCGGAAGTCGACAAGATGGTGACCCGCCATGGCATCTGGGTGGGGCGCACGATCGGGCTGGGCGTGATGACGCCGGAGGAGGCGCTCAACTACGGCCTCTCGGGCCCGATGGCCCGCGCCTCGGGCGTGGCGTGGGATACGCGCCGTGACTTCCCGTACCTCGACTACGAGACATACGACTTCGACGTCCCCATCGGGGTCAACGGCGACGTGTACGACCGCTTCCTGGTCCGCATGGAGGAGATGCGCCAGTCGGTGCGGATCCTGGAGCAGGCGGTCCAGCGCCTCCCCGACGGCCCGGTGAATGTCGACGACCCGCGCGTCATCCTCCCGCCGAAGCACAAGGCGACGAGCGAGATCGAGTCGATGATCCACCACTTCAAGATCGTGATGGAGGGGCCTCGCCCCCCGGTGGGCGAGGTGTACCTCCCGGTGGAGAGCCCGAAGGGAGAGAAGGGCTACTATTTCGTGTCGGATGGGACGGCCAAGCCGGTGCGCTGGCGCATTCGTCCCCCGTCGTTCGTGAACCTGAGCGCGATCCCGAAGATGGTCGAGGGGCACCTCCTCTCCGACGTCATCGCGATCAACGCGAGCATCGACATCGTCATGGGAGAGATCGACCGATGAGAGCCGAGAGGGGAGACGGGAGTCGGGCGACGGGAGGGATGGCGCGATGAGCCACGGTCCTTCCGCGGCCGGCGGCGCCGCGCTCAAGCCATCGCATGGGCATCACGACGAGCCCTACGTTCCGGTCTTCGTGGGCGAAGCGCGGGCGAAGCTCGACGAGCTCCTCACGCGCTATCCCACCAAGCAGGCGGCCCTCCTCCCGGCGCTCTGGATGCTGCAGGAAGCCCGCGGCTGGGTGAGCGAGCAGGGAATGGCCGAGATCGCGGGACTGCTCGACATCACCCCGGCGTACGTGAAGGGGGTGGTGACGTTCTACACCATGTACCACCAGCACCCGGTGGGGAAGTATTTCATCCAGGTGTGCACCACCTCGCCGTGCAACGTGTGCGGGGCAGAGGACGTGGTGAAGGCCTTCCTGGAGAAGACCGGCTGCGGCGAGTTGGGGGTCACGTCGGAGGATGGCCGCTACACGGTGATCGAGGTCGAATGCCTCGGCGCCTGCGGCTTCGCCACCCCCGTGATGGTCAACAGCGACTTCCTCGAGTCCATCACCCCGGACTCGGTCCCGCACGTCCTCGAGAAGTACCAGTGAGAAGGCGGGGGATCGATTCTCCCGTCTCCCGTCTCCCGTCTCCCGACTGATCTGCTATGGGTTATCCGCACCAGCCGCATCCCCGCGAGACGCTCGTCCTGTCGAGGCACTTCGGCGATGCCGAGGCGCGCTCGCTGGAGGGGTGGAAGAAGCGCGGCGGCTACAAGGCGCTGGAAATGGCGTTAGGCATGGACCCGGTCGCCATCCAGAACGTGGTGAAGGAGTCGGGGCTGCGCGGCCGCGGCGGCGCCGGCTTCCCGACCGGGCTCAAGTGGTCGTTCATGAAGCTCGGCGACGGCAAGCCGCACTACCTGTGCTGCAACGCCGACGAGTCGGAGCCCGGGACGTTCAAGGACCGCGAGATCATGCGCTGGACGCCCCACGCCCTCATCGAGGGGGTCGCGATCGGGGCGTACGCCATCGGGGCCGAGACGGCGTACATCTACATTCGCGGCGAGTTCACCGAGCCGATCCAGCGAATGGAGGCGGCCCTGGCCGAGGCGCGCGCGGCCGGCATCATCGGCCGGAACGCGATGGGGACCGGCAAGACGATCAACGTCTGGGTCCACAAGGGGGCCGGCGCCTACATCTGCGGTGAAGAAACCGCCCTCATGAACTCCATCGAGGGGCGCCGCGGCAATCCGCGCATCAAGCCGCCGTTTCCCGCGGTGGCCGGGCTCTTCGCCAAGCCGACGACGATCAACAACGTCGAGACGCTGGCGGCCGTGCCGCACATCCTGAACAACGGCGCCGACTGGTACAAGAAGATGTCGCGCCCCGACAACCCGAAGTCGACCGGGACCAAGCTGTGGAGCGTGTGCGGCAACATCGCGCGCCCCGGCAACTACGAGGTCGAGATGGGCTTCCCGTTCGGGGAGTTCCTGCATGAGGTGTGTGGCGGTGCCCTTCCGGGGCGGACGCTCAAGGCGATCATTCCCGGCGGCTCGTCGGTCCCGATCATCACGATCGAGGAGGCGGAGCGCGCCCTGATGGACTACGAGGGGATGATGACGGTCGGGACGATGCTCGGCTCCGCCGGCTGCATCGTCCTCGACAGCGCGCAGTCCATGCCGAAGCAGATCGCGCGCCTCGTGCGCTTCTACGCGCACGAGAGCTGCGCCCAGTGCACGCAGTGCCGGGAAGGCACGGCGTGGAGCAGCAAGATTCTCGACCGCATCGTCGCCGGCGACGGGACGGCCGAAGACCTGGATACGCTCCTGGACATCGGCGAGAACATGACCGGGAAGACGATCTGCGTCCTCTCGGACTCGTGCGCGACCCCCGTCGCGAGCGGCCTGCAGAAGTTCCGCCACGAGTTCGAAGCCCTCATCACGAAGAAGACGATCCACACCGTACCCACGGTGGTGGCCTGATGGCCGACACTCCTCTCGTCAACCTCACGATCGAAGGGCGCCCAGTCGCCGTCGCCCCGGGGACGTCGATCCTCGAGGCGGCGAAGACGGCGGGCGTCCTCATCCCGCACTACTGCTACCACCCGGGGCTCTCCGTGGCCGGCTCGTGCCGCATGTGCCTCGTGGAGGTCGAGAAGTTCCCGAAGCTCGCACCGTCGTGCGCGACGGCAGTGGCCGAGGGTCAGGTGGTGCACGTGCACTCCGAGAAGGCCCGCGAGGCGCGCAAGGGCGTCCTCGAGATGCTCCTCATCAATCACCCGCTCGACTGCCCCATCTGCGACCAATCGGGGGAGTGCGAGCTGCAGGACTACACGTATCAGGAAGGGCCGAAGGAGTCACGCCTCCGCGACCCCAAGCGCTTCAGCCCGGCCGAGGACTTCGGCGGCGACGTCCTGTACGTGCAGAACCGCTGCATCCTGTGCACGCGCTGCGTGCGCTTCATGGATGACGTGGCGCACGACACGGTGCTCAACGTGAGCGAACGCGGCGATCGCGCCTTCATCGGGAAGTTCGAGGGGAAGGACCTCACGCACGCGTGGGCGGCCAACGTCATCGACGTCTGCCCGGTCGGCGCCCTCGTCAGCAAGGACTTCCTCAACAAGGCGCGCGCCTGGGAACTCGACCGCACGGCCTCGGTGTGCACCAGCTGTTCGCAGGGGTGCAACATCATCGTCGAGACGCGCGACAACACCGTGATGCGCCTGCGTCCGCGCTCGAACGAGAGCGTGAACCAGTTCTTCATGTGCGACCACGGACGCGCGAACTACCGGTGGATGAACCGGCGCGACCGCCTCGAGGTCCCCAGCATCCTGGGGGCCGGCGGCCACGCCACGGTCGACTGGGAGGTCGCGCTCGAGGCCGCCGCCCGCGTCCTCAAGGGGAAGCGTGCCGTCGTCCTCGCGTCGCCCAACCTCTCCAACGAGGCGTTGCACCTCCTGTCGCGCCTCGTGCGCAAGAGCGGCGGGGCGGGGGTCTTCCGGGTGGCACAGGGCGCCGAGGCGCCGCTCCCCGGCGTCGACGACCTCGCGCTCCGCGCCGACCGCGCCGCCAACGTCACCGGAGCGCAGCTCCTGGGCTTCACACGGCACGCCTCCCCGCTCGACGTGCTGCAGGCGGGCGACGCCCTCGTCGTCGCCGACGCCGACCTCAGCGAGTCGGACCTTCCCGCGCTGGCGCGCGCGGCGGTCACGGTCGTCATCGGCACGGCGATGCCCGCCCACCTTCCCAAGGCCGACATCATCCTCCCCATCGCCAACATGACGGAGGAGGAGGGAACGCTCACGAACCTGCGCGGACGCGTGCAGCGCTTCCTGCAGGCCAAGGCCGCCCCCGGCATGGCGCGCCCCAGCTGGTACGTCCTCGCCGACCTCCTGGGGGCGATGGGCGAGAAGGCCGAGTATTTCGTGGCCGCCGACGCCTTCGCGGCGCTGGCCGCGAGCGAGCCGTCGTTTGCCGGGCTCACCTACGACGCGTTGGGGCTTCGCGGCCGTCCCGTGGCCGACGCCGAACGCCTTGCCGAGGCGGCCCGATGAGCGCGCTCCTCATGAACCTCCCCAGCCTGTTGCAGGTGGCGGCCGATCCGCAGCAGCCCCCGACGTTCTGGCCGTGGTTCGTGGCCACGGTCGTGAAGCTGCTCGTCTTCTTCACGCTCTACATGGTCATCGTCGCCTATTCCACGCTGGCCGAGCGCAAGATCTCGGCGTGGATCCAGGGGCGGCACGGGCCCAACCGCGTGGGGCCGCGCGGTTACTTCCAGCCGCTGGCCGACGGCGTGAAGAACTTCATGAAGGAGGAGACGCTTCCTCCGCACGTCAACAAGGTGCTGTTCATCCTGGCGCCGATGCTGTCGTTCCTGCCCGCGCTCGTGATCTGGGCGATCATCCCGTGGGGCGCGTCGTGGGCGTCCCCGTGGGGGCGCATCGACCTGGTGCTCGCCGACCTCCCGATCGGCTACCTGTTCACGGTGGCCATCGCCTCCCTCGGCGTGTACGGGATCGTCCTCGCCGGGTGGAGCTCCAACAACAAGTACGCCCTGCTGGGCGGCCTCCGGGCCAGCGCCCAGATGGTCTCCTACGAGATCGGCCTGGGGCTGTCGCTGATCCCAGTCTTGCTGCTGGCGGGGAACGTCACGCTGCGCGCCATCGTGAACCAGCAGGCCGAGATGCACATGTGGAACGTGCTCACGCTCTCGGTCGCCTTCGTGACCTTCCTCATCTCGGCCTTTGCCGAGACCAACCGCCTCCCCTTCGACATGCCCGAGGCGGAGTCGGAGCTCATCACCGGGTACCACACCGAGTACTCGGCGATGAAGTTCTCGCTCTTCATGATCGCCGAGTACGCCAACATGCTCACGCAGTCGGCGATGATCGCGACGCTCTTCTTCGGCGGCTGGGACATTCCGTTCATGACGGCGGACAACACCGGCGCGGTGAGCGGCCCGCTCGTGCTGCTGTCGGTGGTCCTCATGCTGGCGAAGGTCTTCTTCTTCATGTTCTTCTACATCTGGATCCGCTGGACGCTGCCGCGCTTCCGGTATGACCAGCTCATGTCGCTCGGGTGGAAGTTCCTGTTCCCGGTGGCGCTGGCGTACATCGTGGTCGTGGCCGGGCTGATGCTCGGGCTCGACGCGATGGGGATCCAGCGCGGCTTCGTGTACGGCGGGATCTTCCTCGCCGTCAACGCGGTGATCCTGTTCATCCTCTTCGCGGTCTTCGATCGTGGGCGCGTGGTGAGCCCGGCGTCCGCGCGCGCCTCCGCCGACGAAGTGGCGCGGCTGCGCGGCATCAGCGCCGCCCGCACCAACCTCTCGACCCAGGCAGGCAACTGATGGCGATCAACGTGAAGGTCGTGGAGCGTCCCATCGAGGAGACGAGCTACGTCCGGGCGACGCTGAAGGGGCTGGGCAACACCTTCAAGCACCTCATCGACCCGCACAAGGTGACCACGCAGTACCCCGAGGAGCGCGAGAGCATCTCGCCGCGCTGGCGAGGGACGCACCGCATGCTCACCACCGAGGACGGCAAGGCCAAGTGCGTGGCCTGCGGGCTGTGCCCGACGGTGTGCCCGGCCAACTGCATCAAGCTGGTCCCGGGCGAGGACGAGCAGGGCAACCGCTATCCCCTCGTGTTCGAGATCGACGAGTTCCGGTGCATCTTCTGCGGCTACTGCCAGGAAGTCTGTCCCGAGGAGGCGATCCACCTTGGGCGGCACTACGAGAACGCCGAGTACTCGCGCGAGGGCTTCGTGTACGACCTCGAGCGCCTCATGGCGCAGACGCACCCCGTCTGCGAGATGTGGGACCCGGCCGATCCGAAGGGCGAGTGATGTCAAACTTCTTCTACCAGCTCCACTTCTACCTCTTCGGGTTGATCGCGATCGCCTCGGCGCTCGCCTTCGTGACCCGCAAGGGCCCGGTGGCGGCGGCGCTCTGGCTCGTGAACACGATGTTCTCGCTGGCGGCGCTCTACGTCATGCTGGACGCCCACTTCATCGGGGCCATCCAGGTGCTGGTCTACGCCGGCGCGATCATGGTCGTCTTCCTCTTCGTCGTCATGCTCCTCAACCTCGGGCATCCCGACGAGATCTCCGACCTGCGCGGCACGTGGGGGCGCCTCCTGGGCGGCCTCCTCGGACTCGCCATCCTCGCCCAGATCATCGTCCTCCTGCGCTCGCCGGCCCCGGCCTCGCTGGTGCAGTCGGAGTTCCAGCGCGCCGAGAGCCTGAAGGACCTCAACGCCGTGGCCGCGATCGCGAAGCCGCTGTTCAGCGACAACCTCCTGGCGTTCGAGCTCACCAGCATCCTCCTGCTGGTGGCGATCGTCGGCGCCGTCGTCCTCGGCAAGCGGAGGGCCTCCGCATGATGGTTCCCGAAGCGCTCGCGTTCTCGGCGGTGCTGTTCACCATCGGGGTGGTCGGCGTGCTCACGCGCCGGAACGCGATCATCGTCTTCATGTGCGTCGAGCTCATGCTCAACGCCGTCAACCTGTCGTTCGTCGCCTTCTCGCGGTTGTACGGGATGACGGGGCAGGTGTTCGTGGTCTTCGTCATGACCGTGGCCGCCGCCGAGGCGGCCGTGGGGCTGGCGATCATCATCTCGATCTTCCGCCACCGCCAATCGGTGGACCTCTCGAACATCAATCTCCTCAAGGGCTGATGCTCCTCCAGGACGCTGCAGCCGCCGGGGCGCATCCGCTGGCCGGGACGATGGCGGAGTGGATCTGGCTCGTCCCGATCCTTCCCCTCCTCGGGTTCGTGATCAACGGACTCCTCGCGCTCACGAGCGTGGCGAAGACCGGGCCCGGGAACCCGACGGCACACCATGCGCACCACGACGATCACGCCGACGATCACGGCGACGCCCATGGCCACGGTGGCCATGGCCACGACGCGCCCCACGACGACCACCATCCCGTCACGCGCCACAAGTACGCGGGGATCGTGAGCCTGGTGGGGCCGGCCGTGCTGGCCGCCTCGTTCGCCCTGACCGCCGCGATCTTCCTCGCCCTCACGGGGGCGCACGCCGAGGCGCCATTCGTCAAGTCGCTCTTCTCGTGGATGGTCGCCGGCGACCTCTCGATCGACGCCGCCTTCCAGGTGGACCAGTTGTCGATGGTGATGGCCATGGTCATCACCGGCGTCGGGACGCTGATCCACATCTTCAGCGTCGGCTACATGCAGGACGACCCGGGGTACCCGCGCTACTTCGCGTACCTCAACCTGTTCGTCTTCTTCATGCTGGTGCTGGTGCTCGGCGCCAACTACCCGATGCTGTTCGTCGGGTGGGAAGGGGTGGGGCTCTGCTCGTACCTGCTGATCGGGTTCTGGTTCTCCGACAAGGCCAACGCCGACGCCGGCAAGAAGGCGTTCATCGTCAACCGCATCGGTGACTTCGGCTTCCTGGTGGCGATGTTCCTCCTCTTCGCCAACCTCGGGACGCTCGACTTCGCCGGCGTGAACGCGGGCGCGGCGCAGCTGGTCCCCGGCGGGGCGCTGGTGACCGCCATCTGCCTGTTCATGTTCCTCGGGTGCACCGGCAAGAGCGCGCAGATCCCGCTCTACGTCTGGCTCCCGGACGCCATGGCCGGCCCGACGCCGGTCTCGGCCCTCATCCACGCGGCCACGATGGTGACGGCCGGCGTGTATCTCGTCGCGCGCAGCGCGGTCCTCTTCTCGCTGGCCCCGGTCGCCTCGCTGACCGTCGCCTTCGTCGGGGCGCTGACGGCGATCTTCGCCGCCACCATCGGCCTCAAGCAGTGGGACATCAAGAAGGTGCTGGCCTACTCCACCGTCTCGCAGCTGGGCTACATGTTCGTGGGCGTGGGCGTGGGAGCGTACGCCGCGGGCGTCTTTCACCTCGTGACGCACGCCTTCTTCAAGGCGCTCCTCTTCCTCGGTTCGGGGTCGGTGATCTACGCCATGCACCAGGCGTACCACCACACCGGGAACCATGACGACGCGCAGGACATGCGCAACATGGGCGGGCTCAGGAAGTACATGCCCGTGACCTTCATCCTCATGTGGATCGCCACGCTGGCGATCGCCGGCATCCCGCCGTTTGCCGGGTTCTTCTCGAAGGACGAGATCCTGGGCGCCGTCTTCGCCCGGACGCACGGGTCGACGCTGGCAGAGGCCAGCTGGCTCGGGATTCCGGGGAGCGCCCTGCTGTACGCCATCTACGTCATCGGGCTCGTCTCCGCGCTCCTGACGGCGATCTACATGACGCGCATGATGCTGTACACCTTCCACGGGCCCAACCGGAGCGGGGAGAAGGAGCAGCAGCACCTGCACGAGGCCCCGTGGGTGATGACGGGTCCGCTGGTGGTGCTCGGCATCCTGAGCCTGGCCGGTGGGTGGCTCAACCTCCCGACGTTCTTCCCGGCCGGGCCGGTGCAGGCGCTGCATCACTGGCTCGAGCCGGTGACGGGCGAGTCGGCGCTGCGCGTGACGATGGGGAACGAGGCGCACCTCGCGCACAGCACCGAGTACCTGCTCGTCGGCATCGCGATCGCGATCGCCGTGATCGGCATTGCCCTGGCGGTGGCGCGCCTCAAGCCGTCGGCCCTGGTGCCGAAGCGCGAGGCACCGGCGTCGGAGGGCTTCGCGCGCGTGCTGGAGAACAAGTACTACGTCGACGAAGGCTACGACAAGGTCGTGGTGCAGCCGCTCGTCGGCGTGTCGCGCAGCGTGCTCTGGAAGGGGATGGACGCGGGGCTCATCGACGGACTCTTCGTGAACGGCAGCGCCCAGCTCGCGCGCGGTATCGGCTGGTTGGGATCGCGCCTGCAATCGGGCCAGGTGGGGACATACGCCTGGGTGCTCATCATCGGCGTCGTGGCGGTACTCGGCGCTTTCTCCCTGCGATAGACCGATGCAAGCCTTGCTCGAATCCATCGGATACAACAGCTGGATCCTCCCCGTCCTGCTGCTCATCCCGCTGATCGGTGCGCTCCTGGTCTGGGTGCACGGCGCCACCCTCCGGGGAGCGACCGGTGATGCACGGGCGGCCGCGGAGAACACGGCACGCATCATCACGCTCGCGATCTTCCTGGTCGAGTTCCTCGTCTCGATCGGCCTCTGGTGGTCGCTCGACCCCTCCTCCGGCGGGTGGCAGGCGACCTTCGACGCGCCGTGGATCGACGCGTGGGGGACGACGTTCGCCCTCGGGATCGACGGACTGTCGCTGATGATGGTCCTGCTCACGACGCTGATCATGCCGCTCGCCATCCTGGGCGGGTGGACGAGCGTGAACCGGAAGGTGCATGCGTATCACGCCCTCATGTTGCTCCTGACGGTCGGGATGCTGGGTGCGTTCGTGGCGCGCGACCTGTTCCTGTTCTACGTGATGTGGGAAGTGATGCTGATCCCGATGTACTTCATCATCGGTATCTGGGGCGGCGAGCGGCGCATCTACGCCTCGCTGAAGTTCTTCATCTACACGATGCTCGGCTCGCTCCTGATGCTGGTGGCCATCGTGTACCTCGGCTGGCAGGCCGGGATGCTGACCGGGAAGCCCGATTTCTCCTACGACGCGATCATGGCGGTCGCGGGAATGGACCCGGGGGCCTCGTTCTGGCTCTTCCTCGCCTTCTTCGTGGCCTTCGCGGTGAAGGTCCCGATGTTCCCCTTCCACACGTGGCTCCCTGACGCCCACGTGGAGGCCCCCACCGCCGGATCGGTGGTCCTGGCCAGCATCCTCCTCAAGCTGGGGACCTACGGCTTCTTGCGGCTGGCGATTCCCCTCTTTCCGGGCGTGGCCATGCACGACACGGTGCGCACGGCGATCCTCGCCCTCAGCGTCATCGGCGTGATCTACGGCTCGCTGGTGGCGCTGGTGCAGCCCGACTTCAAGAAGCTGGTCGCGTACTCCTCGGTGGCGCACCTCGGGATGGTCATGCTCGGGATCTTCGCCATGACCACCGAGAGTGTGCAGGGCGCCCTCATGGTCATGATCGGCCATGGCATCTCGACCGGGGCGCTCTTCTTCCTCATCGGGATGATCTACGAGCGCAGGCACTCGCGCCTCTTCGCCGACTACGGTGGCATCGCGAAGGTGGTCCCCATCTTCGCCACCGCCCTCACCGTCGTGGCCCTCAGCTCCATCGGCCTCCCCGGTACCAACGGCTTCGTGGCCGAGTTCCTGGTGCTGGTCGGCTCGTTCCGCACGGTGCCGTGGATGACCTTCATCGCGACGCTGGGCGTCATCCTCGCCGCCGCCTACTTGCTGTGGGCCGTGCAGCGCATCATCTACAACCCGATGGACAAGCCGGCCAACGCGAAGATGACCGACCTCAACTGGCGCGAGATCGGGCTTCTCGTACCGCTCCTCTTCGTCATCCTCTGGTTGGGCGTGTATCCCAAGCCGGTGCTCCGTCGCATGGAGGCCTCGGCGGCCAGGTTCGTGCAGCAGGTCGAGAGCCGCGCGGCATCGCAGCAGGCCAACATGAGCACCATGGCGGGAGGGAACTGAGATGCAATACGATCTCTCGATCCCGTCGCAGCTGACGATGGCGCTCGGCCCGGACCTCATCCTGCTGGGCGGCGCGATGATCCTGATGCTGGTCGCCGCGTGGGGGCCCGAATCCGCCGCCCGCCAGCGGAACGTGGGGATGGCCGCCCTCGGGCTCGCGGTCATCGTCCTCGGGACGGTCGCCTTCACCGCCACACGCGGCCTCTCGGCGTTGAACGGCGTGATTGCCGTGGACGGCTTCCGCTGGGCCGCCGACGCGCTCTTCCTGCTGGCGGCCATCATCACGCTCATGCTCGCGGTGGACTACAACGAGCGCGAGGGAATCCTTGCCGGCGAGGCGCACGTCCTCACCATCTTCGCCACCGGCGGGATGATGGTCATGGCGGCGGCCCGCGACCTCATGGTCCTCTTCCTCGGCATCGAGCTGATGTCGATCGCCGTGTACGTGCTGGCCGGGCTCGACCGGCGGAACCCCCGCTCCGCCGAAGGGTCGCTGAAGTACTTCCTGCTTGGCGCCTTCGCGACCGGCTTTCTGCTGTACGGCATCGCGCTCGTGTACGGGGCCACCGGGACCACCAACCTGACCGAGATTGGCGAGCGCATCACGACGCTGGGGCTCGCCAAGTCGCCGATGCTCCTGGTCGGCGTCGCGCTCCTGTTGATCGGCTTCGGCTTCAAGCTGGCGGCCGCGCCGTTCCACATGTGGGCGCCCGACGTGTACGAGGGGGCGCCGACCCCCATCTCGGCCTACATGGCCGCCGGGGTGAAGGCCGCCGCCTTCGCTGCCCTCCTGCGCGTCTGGCTCGAGGCCTTCCCCGGCGTGTACTCCGAGTGGCACAAGGCGGTCTGGTGGCTGGCTGCGGTCACGATGCTCGCCGGCAACATCATCGCCCTGCAGCAGAAGAACCTGAAGCGCATGCTGGCCTACTCCAGCATCGCCCACACGGGCTTCATCCTCGTGGCCCTCGCCGCCGGGACGCCGCAGGCGGCCACGGCGTTCCTCTTCTACCTGGTGGCGTACACGCTGGCGACGATGGGGGCCTTCGCGGTCATCATCGCGGTGGGGCGGTCGGGGGCGCCGGGCGACCGCATCGAGGACTTCCATGGGCTGTGGCATTCCAACCCGGGGCTCTCGATCGGGATGATGGTCTTCATGCTCGCGCTCCTCGGCTTCCCGGTGTTCGGCGGGATGGGCTTCCTGGCCAAGTGGTACGTCTTGCAGGCCGCCATCCAGGCCCCCGCGCCGCAGGTTCGACTGGCCGTCCTCCTCGTCCTCACGTCGACGATCTCCGCGGGCTATTACCTCTACGTGGTGATGGTGATGTTCATGAAGCAGCGCGCCCCCGACGCGCCGAGCGTTCCGGCGATGCCGGCGCTGACGCGCGCCGTCGTCGTCGGCTCGGTGGCGTTGCTCCTGCTGTTCGGCGTGTATCCCAACCCGGTCGTGCGGCTGGCCAAGGCCTCGAGCTCGTTAGGCCGGGCGGCGGCGCCCGACGCGGCCGACTCGCGGACGGCCGCGCTTCCCGGACACTGACCTGAGCGGGGCCGCGACGCGGCCCCGACTCGTTTACGGCACCTTCACGCGCCCATGGCCATCGACGCAGCGATCTTCAGGCAGTACGACATTCGCGGCATCGTCGGGCACGACCTGACGGCCGAGGCGACATTCGCGATCGGACAGGCCTACGCGGCGCACCTGGCGGCCCATGACCTCCGGGGCGCGGTGGCCGTCGGCCGAGACAACCGCCCCTCGGGCACCTCGCTGCGCGACGCCCTCGTGCACGGCCTCACCGGCGCCGGCGTCGACGTCGTCGACATCGGCGTCGTCCCCACGCCGCTCCTGTACTGGAGCCTGCACAAGCTCCCGGTGATCGGGGGCATCCAGATCACCGGATCCCACAACCCCCCCGAGTACAACGGGTTCAAGCTGTGTGTGGGGAGCGACTCGCTCCACGGTGCCGGGATCCAGGGACTCCTCTCGTTCATCCGGGCGGGAACGTTCCCGAGCGGGACCGGCACGGTCCGCCGCGCCGAGGTGATCGCCCCGTACATCGACGACGTGGTCGCCCGGACGGGACGGCTCTCGCGCCCGCTCAAGGTCGTGGTCGACGCCGGGAACGGGGCAGGGGCCCTGGTGGCCGAGGCCCTGTTTTCCCGGCTTGGGGTGCAGGGACGTTACATCTTCTGCGAGAGCGACGGCACCTTCCCGAACCACCACCCCGACCCGACCGTCGTCGAGAACTTGCACGACCTTATTAGGGCGGTCCGCGACGAGCGCGCCGACCTCGGCATCGCCTTCGACGGCGATGCGGACCGCATCGGGGTCGTGGACGGAGACGGCACCGTCATCTGGGGCGATCACGTCCTCATCCTCTACGCTCGCGACGTCCTGGCGCGCACCGGGGCGGGGCAGCCGATCATCTTCGACGTGAAGTGCTCGCAGGCACTGCCCGACGCGATCCGCAAGGCGGGGGGAGACCCGGTGATGTGGAAGACCGGACACTCCCTCATCAAGGAGAAGATGAAATCGCTGCACGCACCGGTCGCCGGCGAGATGTCGGGGCACATGTTCTTCGCCGAAGGGTTCTACGGCCACGACGATGCCCTGTACGGTGCGGCGCGCCTGCTGCGCATCGTGGCCGACAGCGGCAAGTCGGTCCGCGAGCTCCTCGCCGACGTCCCGGTCTTCCACGCCACGCCGGAGATTCGCGTGGAATGCGGTGACGACCGCAAGTTCGCGTTGGTGGAGGCGGCCGCACGTCACTTCAAGGCGACGCACGACGTGATCGACGTGGATGGCGTTCGCGTCCTGTTCGGCGATGGGTGGGGCTTGATCCGCGCCAGCAACACGCAACCGATCCTGGTCACCCGCTACGAGGCGCTCACCCCGGAGCGCCTGGCGACGATCCGTGCCGAGATGGAAGGGTGGCTTCGCTCACAGGGCGTGACCCCCTGACGTGAGCGGGCGCCGCTGGCTCCTCGGTGCAACGCTGGCCGTCGCCGCGCTCCTGCTGGTCGGGCGCGTGGTGGCCGGATGGTATGTCGATTACCTGTGGTTCGACGCACTCGGAGCGGCGGACGTGTGGCGTGCCCGCGCCATCGACCTCGTGATCCTTCGCGGGTCGGCATTCGCCGTCGGGGCGACGTTCGTCTTCATCAACCTGTACGCCGTCAGGCACTCCGTCGTCTCGCTCGTCCTGCCGCGCCGCGTCGGCAACCTGGAAATCGGGGAGGAAGTCCCGGGGCGCTACCTCGATGTCGCGGTCGTCGCCCTCTCCCTCGCGCTGGGGCTCCTCCTGGCCCTCCCGCACGGCGACTGGGCCTCCGTCGACCTCGTGCGGCACGGAGAAGCGTTTCGCGAGAGCGACCCGTACTTCCAGTTCGACCTCGCCTTCTGGGTGTATTGGCTCCCGCTCGAAGCCGAGTTCCACCTGTGGTCGCTCATCGCCGTCCTCGCCGTCACGTTCGTGGTGACGTGCCTGTATGCGCTCACGCCGAGCCTGCGATGGGAAGGGGGGCGACTGCGCATCACGGCATACGTGCGCCGGCATTTCTTCGCCCTCGGCGCGGCACTGCTGGTGATCCTTGCGTGGAGCTATCGCCTCGACGCCTACCGGCTCCTCCTCGAGGGGAGCGGGGCACAGGGAACGTTCAACGCCATCGACCATCGAGTCGGCATTCCCGCGAGCCTCGCCCTGGCGCTGGGCACCGTGGCCGCGGCCATGCTCCTGCTCTGGTCGGGGTGGGTGGGTCAGTTCCGCATCGCCTTCGCGGCGGTGAGCGCCGCCCTCCTGCTGGCGCTCTCCCTCCGCCAGCTGCTCCCGGCCGTGGCCGAGCGGTACCTGACGCCGGTCGACCAGGAGCTGCGCGACGCCCCGTACCTGAAGACGCGTGCCGCCTATACCCGTCGCGCCTACGCGGTCGATCGCGTGGTGCGGCCGGACACGCTCGGGGATCAGGGCAGCGTTCGAGAGTCGCTCCGCGGCGCGGCGCTGTGGGATTCTCCTGCGCTCACGCGTGCCGTGGCGCGCGAGCGGCGCGGAGGGATGCAGCACGCCTCGCTCGGCTGGGATGGACGGGCGGGGCGCCTGCAGTCGATCATCGTCGAGGAGCCGATGGGCGCCGATGCCGCCGCAACGCCGGCGCCGTGGAGCGCGGTGCGCGTCGAGGCGGACATGGTGACCGACCAGGGCGATCCCGTCAGCGACGGCGGCCGGGGCGGCGAGCTCCCGCTCCCCCCCGTCCTGGTCCTCGACGCAGCTCCGGGTTATCGCCTGGTGCGCGACTCGACAGGCAGCGTCGCGGCGCCCCGGCTCGACGACTTCGGCGCGCGACTCGCCCACGCCTGGCGCCTCCAGGATCCACAGCTCCTCGGGGCCGATGCGGCCCGCGACGGCGGGCGCCTCGTGATGATCCGCGACGTGCGGCGCCGCGTGCGACGCATCTTCCCCTTCTTCCTGCAGGGAGGAAGCGTCTCGCCCATCATCCATCGCGATTCGCTCTTCTGGAGCGTTCCCCTGTATGCGGCCTCGGCGTTCTACCCGCTCAGCGACCCGGTGCGTGTCCTGGGCGAGGAGGCGCGTTACTTCCAGCATGCGGGCGTCGCCATCGTCAGTGCCCATACCGGGCGAGTCTTCGCCATCGCCGATCCGGCGCCCGATCCGATCACGACGTCGTGGATGCGGCGCTTTCCGCGCCTCTTCGTCGCGGCCTCGGCGCTCGACCGGGAACTGACGGACCAGGTCGTCCCGCCTCCCGAGGGGGCGCAGCTGCACGCACGGATCTTCGCCCGCGTGGGGACGCGCGGCGAGAATGCCCCGCCGTCGCATCTCCCCCTGCAACCGGGAGGAGACACGACCTTCGCGGGCGGCGGCGTGCCCCCCTTCGTCGACCCGCTCAGCGGGAAGCTGTCCATCGCCTATCCCGTCCTCGACGGCGCGGATCGTGTGCGGGGTGTGGTCGTCGCCAGCGGTGGTGCCGACTATGACGTCCGCTGGGAGGCGGCCCCTCGGCTCGGGCCCCGCTGGGGGACGATCGTCGACAAGCTGCATCGTGCCATCGACTCGGCCTCCCAGGGAGGCGCCGCGCGCGAAGCCCCCCTCGTGCGCGGGCCGGTGCGCGTCATCCCGTACGCCGGCGGTGCGGCCTTTCTTCAGACGGCGTATGCCCGCCGGAGCGACGGCAGCCCGGTGGTTCGGCTGGTGGCGGTTGCGATTGGTGACACCGTGCGAACTGGGGTGACGATCGCGGCCGCGGCCGGACTCCCGGTGCCGACCGTTCCCAGCGCGCCGTTGACGCCAACGGAGTTCCGCGCCCGCGTGGAAGCGCTGTACGCCGAGATGCGGGAAGCGCTGGCGCGCGGCGACCTTGGCGCCTTCGGCAGTGCCTACGATGCGTTGGGTCGCCTGTTGCGCGCGACCCCGGCAAAACCTTGAACCCGTCCGTGAGGCCCCGTAGCTTGCGCGGCTGCGCCTGTGCAGCGGCGCAATTCGCGCGCGCCCGGGGCGCCGCGCGGCATCGTGAGGGTGAGCCGCCGCTCCCTCGCAGCAGGCCGGGACGTCCCCCATCGGCGGCAGCGTCCACAACGTCGGAGAACGCGTGAACATTCACGAATACCAGGCGAAGGAGATCCTTCGCGCGGTCGGCGTGCCGATCCCGCCCGGAGAGACCGCCACCACGCCTGACGAAGCCGAGGCGATCGCCCGCCGCATCGGCAAGATGGTGGTGGTCAAGGCACAGGTGCATGCCGGCGGTCGCGGCAAGGCCGGGGGAGTCAAGCTCGCGAAGACGCCGGGCGAGGCGCGCGAGAAGGCGCAAGCCATCCTTGGCATGCAGATCAAGGGGCTCACGGTGCAGAAGGTCCTGGTGACCGAGGCCGCCGACATCGCGAGCGAGGCCTACGTCGGGATCATCCTCGACCGCGCGAGCAAGAAGCCGGTCTTCATGGTGAGCCCGGCAGGCGGGATCGACATCGAGGAGGTCGCCGCCACGACCCCCGACAAGATCCTCAAGCTTCCCATCGACACGCGTTACGGCCTCATGCCGTTCCAGGCGATGCGCCTGGGGTTCTTCCTGTACGACGACCTCGCCAAGGCGCGCGCCGCCGCCCGGATCATGGGGCAGCTCTACACGGCGTTCATGCAGAGCGGCTGCTCGCTCGCCGAGATCAACCCGCTGGTGGTGACACCGGCCGGTGACGTCATCGCCGTCGACGCCAAGATGGTCATCGACGACAACGAGCTCGATCGCCGTCCCGCCATCGCGGCGCTGCGCGACGAGAGCGCCGAGGCCCCGAGCGAGGTGCTGGCGCGCAACGCGAACCTCACCTTCATCAAGCTCGACGGCAATGTCGGGTGCGTGGTCAACGGCGCGGGGCTCGCGATGGCCACGATGGACCTGGTCAAGTACTACGGCGGCGATCCCGCCAACTTCCTCGACATCGGCGGCTCCTCCAACCCGGAAAAGGTGGTGAACGCGCTGCGCATCATCACGGCCGATCCCAGCGTCAAGGCGATCCTGTTCAACATATTCGGCGGCATCACGCGTACCGACGACGTCGCCAACGGCATCGTGACGGCCACGAAGGAGAATCCACTCAAGGTGCCGATCGTCATCCGCCTCACCGGCACCAACGAGGAGATCGCGATGAAGATCCTGACCGCGAACGGTTTCTCGGCCTCCAGCGACATGGACGAGGCGGTGAAGAAGGCGGTCGAACTCGCAACCGGAGGGCAGGCCGCGTGAGCGTCTTCATCGGGAAGGACACGACCCTCCTCGTGCAGGGGATCACCGGGCGCGACGGCTCGTTCCACACGAAGCAGATGATCGAGTACGGCACGCGCGTCGTCGCCGGCGTCACGCCAGGCAAGGGCGGACAGACGTTCGAGGGCACCGTCCCGGTCTACAACACGGTAGCCGATGCGGTGCAGGCAACCGGCGCCAACACGTCGGTCATCTACGTTCCGCCGCCGTTCGCGGCCGACGCGATCATCGAGGCGGCCGACGCCGGGGTCGAGCTCATCGTCGCCATCACCGAGGGCGTCCCGGTCCTCGACATGACGCGGGTCTACCCCTTCGTGAAGGAGCGGGGGGTGCGACTCCTCGGCCCCAATTGCCCCGGGCTCATCACGCCCGGCGAGTCCAAGGTCGGCATCATTCCGGGGCGCATCTGCACGCCTGGGCCGGTCGGCGTGGTGTCGCGCTCGGGGACCCTGACGTACGAGGTCGTCTACCAGCTGACCCGCGCCGGCATTGGCCAGACGACCTGCGTGGGCATTGGCGGTGACCCGATCAACGGGACCAACTTCATCGACGCACTCGAGGCGTTCGAGAAGGACCCGGCCACGAAGGTGGTGTGCATGATGGGCGAGATCGGCGGAACCGACGAGCAGGAGGCCGCCGAGTTCGTGAAGCGGCACATGACCAAGCCCGTCGTCGGCTTCATCGCCGGCCAGACCGCTCCGCCGGGGCGCCGGATGGGGCATGCCGGCGCCATCATCTCCGGCTCCGCCGGAACCGCCGCGGAGAAGATCCAGGCGTTCCTGGAGGCCGGCATGGGCGTCGCCAAGCGCCCGATGGACTTCGTGGAGCTCGTCAAGGCCCGACTCAACTGACGCAAGTTCGCCGACGCTTGGTAGGCGGGGAGACGAGAGCGGACCACGCCCGCCGGAAACCGGCCCCCGTGGCAACGCCTCGTCCTCTCGTCTTCTCGTCTTCTCGTCCTCTCGTCTTCTCGTCTGCTCGTCCTCTCGTCTTCTCGCAGAACCATGTCTGGAAATCGCACGCTGACCATCGTGAAGCCCGACGCCTTCGGCGCCGGCAAGGCAGGGAAGATCATCGCGCACCTCGAGGGGGCCGGCTTCAAGGTCGTCGCCGCCCGGGTGCTGCACCTCTCGACGGCGCAGACCGAAGAGTTCTACGGAGTTCACCGGGAGCGTCCGTTCTTCCGGTCGCTGGTGACATTCATGACGTCCGGGAAGTGCATGCCGCTCGTGCTGGAGCGCACCGACGCCGTGAGCGAACTCCGCCGGGTCATCGGGGCCACGGATCCCGCCGAGGCGGCCGAGGGGACGGTCCGGAAGCTCTACGCGGAGTCGAAGGAGCGGAACGCGATCCACGCGTCCGACTCGGACGAGAACGCCTCGCGCGAGGCCCGGTTCTTCTTCGCCGAGTCGGAGCTCCTGTAAGGCGGCGTAAGTTCCACGGCCATCGCCACTTGATACGCTAGCCCGGCAGGTCTAAATTGCCGGGCTATGCTGTCCTTTGACCTCCGGTCTCTCGAATCGCACGCGGCACAGGTCGATGGCGTCCTGGCCGGCGACGATGCCGTATGGCAGGAAGGCGATGCGCGGCCGACGAATGGAGTCCACGTCACGGGGCGTCTCTCGAGCGCCGGGACGGGGCGGTTCTACTTCAGCGGCCACTTCGCGGGGACGGCGCATGACGAGTGCCGGAGATGCCTTACCGCCGTCGCGACACCAGTCGCCGACGAGGTGCACCTCCTGTTCGCCGAGCCGGGGGGCGAGGATAGCGATGACCCCGACGTGTACCCGATCGACGCACGAGACTACACCCTGGACCTCCGTCCGGCCGTACGGGAGCAATGGCTGCTGGCCGTTCCCGCGCTCGTGACCTGCCGCGAGGACTGCAAGGGGTTGTGTCCCAAGTGCGGAGCCGACCTGAACCTCGGCGCGTGCAGCTGCGCGCCGACGCACGACCCCCGCTGGGATGCGCTGCGCTCGCAGGACGAGCCGGCGCGTTAGGCGGAATCACTTCTTCTGAGACGATAGTCCCATGGCCGTCCCCAAGCGACGTACCTCCAAGCGCAGAAAGCGGGCGCGCAACACGCACAAGGTCGCCCCGGCGATCGCCATCCAGAGCTGCCCGCGCTGCGGGAGCATGAAGCGCCCCCACCGCGTGTGCGCGGAGTGCGGGTACTACGCGGGTGAACAGCGAGTCGAAGCACAGGAAGCGTAACCTTGGCGCGCATCGCGCTTGACGCGATGGGGGGCGACTTCGCCCCCTCCGCTCCCGTCGCCGGGGCGCTGCTCGCCCTCGCGGACCTCGATTCCTCGCATCGCATCCAGCTCGTCGGCCTCCCTGGCGTCATTCGCCAGGCGCTCGACGAGGCGCTGGCGGGCGCCCATGCCCACCTCGCCCCCCACCTCGATCGCCTCGACATCGTCGAGGCGTCAGAGGTCATCGGCATGACCGACAAGCCGTCGGCCGCCATTCGCGGCAAGCCCAACAGCTCCATGCACGTCGGGCTCAAGCTGCAGGCGCAGGGCGCGTCCGACGCCTTCGTCTCGTCCGGCAACACCGGGGCGCAGATGGCGATCTCCTCCCTCATCCTGCGCCTCCACCCGGGGCTCTCGCGCCCCGCGATCAGCACGGTCTTTCCGACCGCCCGCCAGCCGGTCGTCGTCGTCGACTCCGGGGCCAACGTGGACTGCTCGGCGCAAGAGCTGGTGCAGTTCGCCAGGCTCGGGGCCGTGTACGCCGAGGACATCCTCGGACGCACCAACCCCGTCATCGGGCTCCTGAGCATCGGCGAGGAGCCGGAGAAGGGGAGCGCCGCCGTGAAGGAGGCGCACCAACTCCTGCGGCGGTCGGGGCTCAACTTCCAGGGAAATGTCGAGGGGCGCGACCTCCCGGTGGGCGGGAGCGACCGCGGCCCCATCGACGTCGTGGTCTGCGACGGCTTCGTGGGCAACGCCCTCCTCAAGTTCTACGAGGCGGTGGCCCCCACCCTGATCAGCATGGTGGCTCGTCACGCCGGACTGTCCAAGGAGCAGCTGGCCGGCGCCTTCAAGCAGCTCGACTACTCGGAACAAGGAGGGGCCCCGCTGCTGGGCGTCCGGGGCGTGTCGATCATCTCGCACGGCAAGTCCAGCCCGCGCGCCATCATGAACGCCATCAAGGTCGGCCTGCGAGCGGTGGAGACGCGCATGAACGATCACATCGGACGCCGCCTCGCCGAGAGCGAGCAGACGGGATCGGCGGCGTGAAGCGCCCCGTCGCCTACCTGGCCGGGGTCGGCAAGTACGCCCCGCCCCGGGTCATGACCAACGCCGAGTTCGCCAAGCTCGGGCTCGAGACGGACGACGCGTGGATCGTGCAGCGCACGGGAATCCGCGAGCGCCATATCGCCGCCCCCGACGAAACGAACCGCACGATGTCGGCTGCCGCGGCGCGCATCGCCATGGAGCGCGCGGGAGTCACGGCGGGCGAAATCGACGTGATCGTCCTCGGGACCGCTTCGCCGGATCGCCTCCTGCCATCGACCGCGGTCGACCTCCAGGCCGAACTGGGCGCCACCCGCGCCGCCGCCTTCGACGTCATGGCGGCCTGCTCGAGCTTCCTCTACGGCCTCATCGTGGCCGAAGGGCTCCTGCAGAGCGGCGCTGCGGAGACCGCGCTGGTGGTCGGGACCGAGAAGCTCACGTCCATCGTCGACTGGAGGGACCGCTCCACCTGCGTCCTCTTCGGCGATGGCGCCGGCGCTGCGATCCTCAAGCGGTCGCGCCACGGCAAGGGGATTCTCTCGACCTTCATGCGCTCGGACGGCACCCTCGCCGAGCTGCTGTATCGCCCCACGGGCGGCGCCGCGCACCCGTTCGACGAGCAGGTGCTGCAGGACCGCTCCTTCTACGTGAAGATGGAGGGGCGAGAAGTGTTCAAGCACGCCGTGCGATCGATGTCCGAAGCCGCCGACCGCGCGCTGGACGGCGCCAAGCTGACCGGCGCCGACATCGACCTCATGATCCCGCACCAGGCCAACATTCGCATCATCGAGGCGACGGCCAAGCACGCCGGCATCCCGATGGAGAAGGTCTTCGTGAACGTGGATCGCTACGGCAACACCTCCTCCGCCTCCGTGCCGATCGCCCTCGAGGAGGCGCTCGCCTCCGGGCGCATCAAGGAAGGGATGAACGTCCTCCTCGTCGCCTTCGGCGCCGGGTTCACCTGGGCGTCGCTGGTCATCCGCTTCTAGGAGTCACATGGACGTCGTCCTGATGTTTCCCGGGCAGGGATCGCAGAAGCCGGGCATGGGAAAGGACCTCGTCGAGGCCTTTCCCGCTGCCCGGGAGGTCTTCGCCTCTGCCGACGACGCGCTCGGCGAGGCGCTCTCCACGCTTTGCTTCGACGGGCCGGCCGACACGCTGACGCTCACGCGTAACGCGCAGCCGGCACTCCTGGCGCACGGGGCCGCTGCCTGGGCGGTGGTGCGCGACGCCGTCGGCGGACGCGTCCGCGCCGCCGCCGGACACTCCCTGGGTGAGTTCACGGCCTACCACGCCGTCGGCGCGCTCTCCCTGAAGGACGCCGTCCGGCTCGTGCGCGCGCGCGGGGAGCTCATGCAGGCAACCGGGACCGAGCGACCGGGGGCGATGGCCGCGATCCTCGGCGATCTCGCCGAATCGATCGACGCGCTGTGTGCCCGCGCCTCCGCCGACCCCGATGGCGGGCTGGTCGTCCCGGCCAACTACAATTGCCCCGGCCAGGTCGTCATCTCGGGCGAGGTGGCCGGCGTCGAGCGCGCCATGGTGCTGTGCAAGGAGGCGGGCGCCAAGCGTGCGATGCGCCTCAACGTGAGCGGCGCATTCCACTCGCCGCTCATGGCCCCGGCACGCGACGGGCTCGCCGCCGCGATCGCCAGCGCCGGCTTTGCTCCTCCCCGAGTTCCCGTCTACGCCAACGTCACCGCCGACGCGGTGACCGACGCGGCGACCGCGGCGCGCCTGTGCGTCGAGCAGCTCACGTCCCCGGTGCGGTGGACGGAGCTCGTGGAGCGGATGGCCCGCGACTACCCGGACGCGCTGTTCGTCGAGCTCGGCCCCGGCAGCGTCCTCACGGGACTCGTGCGCAAGATCGCACCGGGGGTGGCGACCGCGTCGTGCGGGACGACGGCGGACGTGGAACAACTCCTTGCCAAGGTAGCGTGATGCGGATCGACCTCACGGGTAGGAATGCGCTGGTCACCGGAAGCACGCGCGGCATCGGCCGCGCGATCGCCGAGTCGCTCGCCACCGCGGGGGCGCGCGTCGCGATCGTCGGACGCGACAAGGGGCGCGCGGAAGCGGTGGCCGCGGAAATCGGGGGCGGGGCGCAGGGGTTCGCCTGCGACGTGAGCGAGGTGAGCCAGGTGACGGCGCTCGTCGAGGAGGTCGAGCAGGCGTTCGGCGGCATCGACATCCTCGTCAACAACGCCGGTCTCACGCGCGACAACATCATGCTCCGCCTGAAGGACGAGGACTGGGACGCCGTGATCAACGCCAACTTGCGCGGCGCATTCGCCACCACTCGGGCCGCCACGCGCGGCATGATGAAGCGTCGCTGGGGGAGGATCATCAACATCTCGAGCGTCGTCGGGCTCATTGGCAACAAGGGGCAGAGCAATTACGCGGCCAGCAAGGCGGGGCTCATCGGGCTCACCAAGTCGGTGGCCAAGGAATTCGCCTCGCGCGGCATCCTGGCCAACGTGGTGGCGCCGGGGTTCATCGAGACCGACATGACCACCGCCATGACCCCCGAGGCGCGGCAGGCGATGAGCCAGCAGATCCCGCTGGAGCGACTCGGAACGCCGGAAGACGTCGCCAACGTGGTGACCTTCCTGGCCTCGGACCGTGCCGGCTACATCACGGGGCAGGTCCTGGTGGTGGATGGCGGGCTGGTGATGTAGCACACCACGAACATTGCTTATCTTTTCTCGACCCAAATTCACCCACGTACTTACGGAGAGGACCCGGTCATGGCCGACCTGAGCGAGAAGGTCAAAGACATCATCGAGAAGGAGCTGGGAGTCGAGCGCGAGAAGCTCACGAACGAGGCCAGCTTCATCGAGGACCTTGGCGCGGACAGCCTCGATATCGTCGAGCTCGTGATGGAGTTCGAGAAGGAGTTCAACATCGACATTCCCGATGAGGATGCCGAGAAGCTGCGCACCGTTGGAGATGCGCTCGGCTACCTCAAGGAGAAGGTCAGCGCGTAATGCGGCGTCGAGTCGTCGTCACCGGCCTCGGTGCCGTCACGCCGGTAGGGAACGACGTGGCGTCGGCGTGGCGCGCGCTGCTCGCGGGCACGTCGGGGGCCGGTCCGATCACCAGGTTCGATCCCAAGGACTTCAAGGTGCGCTTTGCCTGCGAAGTGAAGGGATTCGACCCGCTGGCCTACATGGATCGCAAGGAAGCCAAGCGCGCGGACGTGTACACCCAGTTCGCGCTGGCGGCTTCGGTCCAGGCGATGGCCGATGCCGGGCTCGGTGACGGCGGGTTCGAGCCGGAAGAGGCCGGCGTGATCATCGGGAGCGGGATCGGCGGCCTCAAGGTGTTCGAGGAACAGCACGATCTCTACCGGGAGCGGGGGCCGAGCAAGATCTCGCCGTTCTTCATCCCGATGTTCATCTCCGACATGGCGGCGGGGATCGTGTCGATGCACTTCGGCGCGAAGGGGCCGAACTACGCCACGGTGTCGGCCTGCGCCACGAGCGCGCATGCCATCGGCGACGCCTTCCGCACCATCCAGTACGGCGACGCCAACGTCATGATCACCGGGGGCTCCGAGGCGGCGGTCACGCCGATGTCGATCGGCGGCTTCGCGAACATGACAGCGCTCTCGGAGCGCAACGACGACCCCGCCACCGCGTCGCGTCCGTTCGACAAGGGGCGTGACGGCTTCGTGATGGGTGAGGGGGCGGGGGTGGTCGTGCTCGAGGAACTGGAGCACGCGCGGCGGCGCGGCGCGCGGATCTACGCGGAGCTGGTGGGCTATGGCGCCACCGGAGACGCCTATCACATGACCGGCCAGCCCGAGAACCACGAGGGGCTGCAACGGGCCATGCGGCGGGCACTGCGCGACGGCGGCCTTGCCCCCGCCGACGTGCAGTACATCAATGCCCACGGCACGTCGACGCCGCTCAACGACCCGAACGAGATTCGTGGCATTCGCGCGGTGTTCGGCGCCCACGCCGACGCGCTGAATGTCAGCTCGACCAAGAGCATGACGGGTCACATGCTGGGGGCGGCCGGGGGGGTGGAGTTCATCTTCAGCACCCTCGCGATCCAGCACAACACGATCCCGCCGACGATCAACGTCTTCGAGCAGGATCCGGAGTGCGACCTCAACGTCACGCCGAACGTGCCGCAGCAGCGTGAGGTGAACGTCGCCATCAGCAACTCGTCCGGGTTTGGCGGGCACAACGTGGCCCTGGCCATCCGGCGCTACCTGGAGTAACACGTGTCGGTTGCCGTCGACGTCCCCCGCCGCTTCCTGCGCGACCCCGCGCTCCTGCCGATCGCCGACAAGCTGGCGGCGGGCGAACGACTGACGGAGCGCGATGCCCTCACCCTCTTCGAGACGCCCGACCTGCTCGGCGTGGGGGCGATGGCCGATGCGGTCAACCGCGCCCGGAACGGTGACCTGGTCACCTTCGCCTCGAACCAGCACATCAACCCCACCAACGTCTGCGTGCTGCGGAAGACCTGCGTCTTCTGCGGCTACGCGCGGCTTCCGAAGGAAGACGGCGCGTTCCGCTACACGATGGAACAGGTGATGGCCGAGGCCGAGCGGGCGCGCGATGGCATGACCCGCGAGTTCCACATCGTGGGCGGCCTCGACATGAAGGCGGGGCTCGCGTACTACACGGAGATGTTCCGCCTGCTGAAGCGCGAGCTGCCGCACGTGCACATCAAGGCGCTCACGGCGGTGGAGATCGCGCACATCGCGCGGATCGAGAAGATGTCGTGGCGCGACGTCCTGATCGCGCTGCGCGAAGCCGGCCTCGACACGCTGCCCGGCGGGGGCGCCGAGACGTTCAGCGCCGCCGTGCGCGAGCAGATCGCCGACAAGAAGCTGGGCGGGGCCGACTTCATCGGCGTCCACCGCGCCGCGCACGAGCTCGGGATCCGCTCGAATTGCACGATGCTGTACGGTCACGTCGAGACGATGGCCGATCGCGTGGAGCACCTGGCGATGCTGCGCCAGCTGCAAGACGAGACCGGGGGCTTCCTGGCCTACATTCCGCTGGCGTACCACCCCGACGACAACGAGCTCGGCCGGAAGCTCGGTCGGCAGGGAGTGGCATCGACGGGGTACGACGACCTCCGCAACCTCGCGGTCGGACGGCTCTTCCTCGACAACTTCCAGCACATCAAGTCGCACTGGATCATGGTCACCCCCTTCCTGTCGCAGGCGTCGCTCTCGTTCGGCGTGAACGACCTGGAGGGGACGGTGGTGCGGGAGAAGATCTACCATGCGGTCGGCGCCACGACGCCCCAGGGGATGTCGCTCGATGCCCTGCTGGCGCTGATCCGCGGGGCGGGGAAGGTGCCCGCCGAGCGCGACTCCTTCTACCGGATCCTGCGCCGCTTCGATGCGCCGACGGCGGGCGCGCCTTCCGCGGCAGGAGCCGAGGCGGCCTGACATGCGCATCGGGCGCATTCCGTACATCAACTGCTACCCGGTGTACGGGGCGATCGATCGTGGGATCGTCCCGCTCGAAGGGACGCTGGTGGACGGGATTCCCAGCGCCCTGAACGCGCGGATGGCGGCGGGCACGCTCGACGTCAGCGTCGTCTCGGCGGTGGAGTACGCGCGCGACTCGCGGCGCTACCTCCTGCTCCCCGACCTCGCCATCTCGTGCGACGGGCCCGTGCGCTCGGTGATGCTCTTCTCCAGGCGTCCCGCCCCCGAGCTCGGCGGGCGCCGGGTCATCGTGTCGCGCAGCTCCATGACCAGCGTGGCCCTGACCGAGCTGCTGTGCGAGCACGTCTGGCACGTGCGCCCCGAGTTCGTTCCCGGCAACAGCGAGTTGGCCGACATTGCCCGGTTCGCCGACGAGGAGCACGAGGCGCGCCTCGTCATCGGCGATGCCGCGCTGATCCTGGGGAGCGCGAGCCGCGACGGTGGCGCCTCGGCGTATCCGTACGTGTACGACCTCGGGCTCGAGTGGAAGGCGTGGACGGGGCTCCCCTTCGTCTTCGCCGTCTGGGTCGCGCAGCGCACGACCCCGGTGGCGGCGTCGCTGGGCGCGCATGCGTCGCTCATCGCGTCCCGGGACTGGGGGCTGTTGCACCTGGACGAGCTCGCCGATCAGGCGGCGCACGTGACCGGCGTGAGCCGCGATGCGTGCGTCGAGTACTTCGCCGGGCTGGACTACGGCCTCGGGTACGAGCACCTCGCGGGCCTCACCGAGTTCTTCCGCCGCCTCGTCGCCGCAGGGCGCGTCCCCAACGGGACCCTTGCCTTCCTCCCCGCCGCCTAGCCGCGATTGCCATGACGCGCGACCTCCTGGATTTCTACACCAACGCCCCGCTCCTCGAACTCGGCCTCGAGGCCGACCGGATCCGGCGCGAGAAGCACCCGTACGACACGGTCACCTACATCGTCGACCGGAACATCAACTACACGAACGTCTGCGTGGCCGACTGCGGCTTCTGCGCCTTCTATCGCCGCCCCAAGCACGGCGAGGGATACACGCTGTCGTTCGAGCAGATCGGGGAGAAGATCGAGGAGACCAAGGCGCTGGGCGGGGTGCAGATCCTGATCCAGGGTGGGCACAACCCCTACATCCCGTTCGAGTGGTACCTCGACCTCCTGCGGTACATCAAGACGTACCACCCCATCCACGTGCACGGCTTCAGCCCCAGCGAGGTCGATTTCTTCTCCAAGACGTTCCGCATGGAGGCGGTCGACGTCATCCGCGAGCTGCAAAAAGCGGGACTCGACTCCATCCCCGGCGGCGGCGGCGAGATCCTGGTCCAGCGGGTGCGCGACATCGTCGCCCCGAAGAAGGCCGGGGCCGACCGCTGGCTGGAGATCATGGAGCTGGCGCATAACGAGGGGATGAAGACCTCGGTCACGATGATGTACGGCATCGGCGAGACGCTCGCGGAGCGCCTGGAGCACCTCGAGCGCGTCCGCGAGGTCCAGCGCCGGACGGGAGGCTTCACCGCCTTCATCACCTGGCCGCTGCAGCCGGAGAACACCCCCGAGATGTCGCACATGCCGAAGTCGGACGCCGTCGAGTACCTGCGCACCGTCGCCATCGCGCGCGTCGTCCTCGACAACGTCCCCAACCTCCAGGCCAGCTGGGTCACGATGGGGATGAAGGTGGGACAGCTGGCGCTGACCTTCGGGTGCAACGACTTCGGCTCCCTCATGATCGAGGAGAACGTGGTCTCGGCGGCCAACACGACCCACCGCACCACGACCGACGAGCTCGAGCGCCTCATCCGCGACGCCGGGTTCGTCCCCGCGCGGCGGCGCCAGGACTATTCCATCATCCCGGTCGACTCGCCGGCCGCGGCGTGACCCGGGCGTGACCTCGCGCACCGGGATCGGCTACGACTCGCACCGCTTCGCCCCCGGGGGGCCGATGCGCCTCGGCGGCGTCGACATCCCCGCGGACGTGCACCTCGCCGGGCACTCCGACGGCGACGCCATCTGCCACGCCCTCACCGACGCCGTCCTGGGCGCCGCGGCGGCGGGCGACATCGGGGAGATGTTCGCCGATACCGACCCCGCCAACCGCGGACGCGATTCGGTGGAGATGCTGCAGGCCGCGCTGGCGCGCGTGCGCGCGTTGGGCTGGCGGGTCGCCAGCGCCGACGTGACCGTCATCGCCGAGCGCCCCAGGATCGGCCCGCATCGGGAGCGCATCCGCGTACGGCTGGGCCAGGCGTTGCAGCTGGATCCCGGGGCCGTCAGCGTCAAGGGCAAGACCAATGAGGGCATGGGGTGGATCGGCCGCGGAGAAGGGCTCGCCTGCCTCGCCGTGACCACGCTGGCGCCGCTCGACGGCTGAGTCGCCGTGCCGCAGCTGCAGGCGCTGCTCGACTGGCTCTCGGCCCTTCCGCCGACTACGCTCCTGGGCGCCATGGCGGTGCTGGCCGCCGTCGAGAACATCTTTCCCCCCATCCCCGCCGACGTCCTCGTCGCCTTCGGCGGCTTCCTCGCCGCCCGGGGCGACCACTCCCCATGGCCCGCCTTCCTCGCCGTCTGGGGGGGGAACGTGGCCGGGGCGCTGTTCATGTACTGGCTGGGCCGCCGCCTGGGGCGCCAATGGATCGATCGCCAGTTCCACCTCGGTGCCGCGGGCCAAAACGAGGCGCGGCTCGCCGCCTGGCACGCCCGATACGGCCCGTTCGCCCTCTTCGTGAGTCGGTTCCTCCCCGCAGTGCGCGCCCTCGTCCCCCCGATGGCGGGCGCGCTTCACTTTCCGCTGCTCGAGCTGACGCTCGCCATCAGCCTCGCCTCGGCCACCTGGTACGGCGCCATCACTTGGCTCGCCTTCACCACGGGGAACAACTGGGAGGCGCTCGTGGCGCGGGTCTCGGCGCTCGGCATGTGGAGCGGTGTCATCGCGGTCGCGCTCGTGACCGCCGCCCTGGCCATCTGGTGGCGACGCCGGCGCCGCGCGTCATGAGCTCCCTGCCGCTCCCCGACGAGCTGGCGCGTGCCTTCCACCTCGAGCGATTCGACGACTTCCTCTCGCTCGAGCAGGGCGCGGCGGAGCGCACCCGCGAGGCATACGGCCGCGACGTGGCGCGACTCGCCGCCTTCGCCGTATCCAAGGGTCGCAGGACGCCGGGGGCCATCGACGCCCGCGCGCTCCGCGACTTCGTCTATCACCTCAAGGACCTCGGCCTCGCCGGCTCTTCCATCCGTCGCAACGTCGCGGCCGTTCGGACCTATTTCCGCTTCCTCGTGGGCGAAGGACTCGCCACGGCGGACCCGAGCGATCGGCTGGAGATGCCGCGGCGCTGGCGCGAGCTCCCCGACGTTCTCACGGTCGAGGAGGTGGCCCGGATCCTCGGCGCCCCGTCGCTCGACGACCCCCTTTGCTTTCGCGACCGCGCCATGCTGGAACTCGCCTACGGGGCGGGGCTGCGCGTGGGCGAGTGGATCACCCTGCACGTGAAGGACGCCATCCTCGACGAGGGGCTCGTGCGCGTGTTCGGGAAGGGGGGAAAGGCGCGGCTCGTCCCGGTGGGGCGCCCGGCGATCGGGGCGCTCGCCCTGTATCTTCGCGAACTGCGCCCGAAGCTCGAGCGCGGCCAGGGGAAAGGGATCCTCTTCCTCAATGCGCGCGGGGAAGCGCTCTCGCGCATGGGGGCGTGGAAGATCCTGCGCAAGCACGTGGAGGCGGCGGGGATCGAGAAGCATGTCTCGCCGCACACGCTACGCCATTCGTTCGCCACCCACCTCCTCGAGGGCGGCGCGGACCTGCGCGCCGTGCAGGAGATGCTGGGGCATGCCGACATCTCGACCACGCAGGTCTACACGCACGTGAGCCGCGACTACCTCCGGAGCGTGCACAAGCAGTATCATCCGCGAGGGTGACACGGCGTTCTTCCCAATCCCATCTCCCCACCTGGCGCGTGCTCCTCGTCATCGACAACTACGACAGCTTCACCTACAACCTCGTGCAGTACTTCGGCGAGCTGGGTGAAGAGCTCGTGGTGCACCGCAACGACGCCGTCACGGTCGAGGAGGTGCGCGCGATGGCGCCCCGGGCGATCGTGATCTCCCCGGGACCGTGCACACCGAGCGAGGCCGGCATCAGCGTCCCGCTGATCCGGGCGCTGGGCGCTCGGGTCCCGCTCCTGGGAGTCTGCCTCGGCCACCAGTCCATCGGCGAGGCATACGGCGCCCGCGTCGTCCGCGCGTCCCGCGTGATGCACGGCAAGACGTCGTTCGTCACGCACGACGGGACAGGGCTCTTCGAGGGGCTCCCGTCGCCGCTCGAGGTCATGCGCTACCACTCGCTCGTCGTGGAGCGTGCGTCGCTCCCCCCCGACCTCGAGGTCATCGCCGAGGCTTCCGACCTCCCGGACGAGGTGCACGCGCTGCGGCATCGCGTGCATCCGGTGTGGGGGGTCCAGTTCCACCCCGAGTCGATCCTCACGCAGGGTGGACTGGCGATCCTGCGCAATTTCCTGGCGCTCGCGACCGCGTTCCACCAGCGCGCGCGCGCTGCCTGACGAGACCCTCAGCCCGACACCGCCACATGCTCCGACGCCTCCTCCTGGCCACGGCTGCGCTGGCGGTGGCGGCAGTGGTGCTCGCGATGCTCTTCGCGGCCGACATGGCCGACCGGTCGATGAACAAGGTCACCGCGCCGGGGCCGTACCGTGCCTCTCCCGCCGCCGAATCGCTCCTCGCCGGCATCGACGTGGTCGACCTGCACGCGGACGCCCTCCTCTGGCCGCGGGACCTCCTCACGCGCCACGACCACGGCCACGTCGACCTCCCGCGGCTGCGCGAGGGGCACGTCGCGCTGCAGGTCTTCTCGGTCGTGACCAAGACGCCGCGCGGGATCAACTACGAGCGCAACACGGCGGAAACCGACAACATCACGCTGTTGGCCATCACGGAGCGCTACCCGGTCCGCGCCTGGTTCTCGCTGCGGGAGCGTGCGTTGTGGCAGGCGCACCGCCTGCAGGACGCGGCGGCGCGGTCACTCCGCTCCCGGGATGGGCTTCCCGAGCTCCGGATCATCCGGACGCGCGACGACCTGGCCCGGCTGCTCGCGGACCGGCGGGGCGGACAGGCGACGATCGGCGGGATCCTGGCGACCGAGGGCCTTCACCCGCTGGAGGGGAAGCTCGAGAACCTCGACACGCTGGTGGCGGCCGGCTTCCGCATGTTCGGCTTCACCCATTTCTTCGACAACGAGGTGGGAGGATCGGCGCATGGCGTGAGCCACGGCGGGCTCACCCCGTTCGGCCGGGCCGTGGTCCAGCGCATCGACTCGTTAGGGATGATCATCGATGTCGCCCACGCCTCACCCCGGCTGGTCGACGACGTGCTGGCCACGACGCGCCGCCCCGTGGTCGTGTCGCACGGCGGGGTGCAGGGAACCTGTCCCGGGCCGCGCAACCTGTCGGACGACCAGCTCGCCCGCATCGCGGCGACGGGGGGCATCGTCGGGATCGGCTACTGGGATGGCGCCATCTGCGACCCCACCCCGGCCGCCTTCGCCCGGGCGGTCGTCCATGCCGTGCGGGTCGCGGGCGAGGATCACGTCGCCCTCGGGTCCGACTTCGACGGGGCCACGACGACGCCGTTCGACGCGAGCGCGATGGGCGTCGTGGCCGAGGCGCTCCGCACCGCGGGGCTCACCGACGCGCAGGTGACGAAGATCATGGGGGGGAACGCCCTGCGGCTCCTCGGGACGCTGCTGCCGGAGCGCTGACGCGCCGGTGGGAGCGGGGAGCGCGGGGCCCCCAGCCGCGCCGTGGCGGGACGCACGGCATACCACCACGGCTGTTGGAAAAGGGCACGTGCGCGGGTTAACTTGGGTGGCGTGCCTTTTGCGAACACGGCCGCCTCCGCGCCCCCCTCGGTCCTCGCTGTCATTCCTGCCCGGCTTGGCGCCACGCGCCTTCCGCGCAAGCCGCTTCGTCTCCTCGGGGGGGTCCCGCTCATCGTCCGCGTCTGGGAGCGCGTGTCTTCCTTGCGGGTAGCCGACGCCGTGGTGGTGGCCACCGACTCGACGGAGATCGCCGACGCCGTGACCGCGGCGGGCGGGCGGGCGGTCCTGACGGCGTCGTCGCATCCGTCGGGGACCGACCGGATCGCGGAGGCGGTGGCGCAGGAGGAATTCGGCCGGCACGAGGTGATCCTCAACGTCCAGGGCGACGAGCCCTTCGTCCCGGAAGGGGCGGTCCGGGGGGCGTTGTCGATGGTGACCACGGCGCGCTTCCCGCTCGGCACCGCCGCCACGCGCGCCGACGCGACGATCCTCGGCACGCCTAACGTGGTCAAGGTGGTCGCCGCCGACGACGGGCGGGCGCTGTATTTCTCGCGCGCGCCGATCCCCTTCCTGCGCGAGATGGGCGATGCCCCGCTGCGCGACGGCCACGTGCGGCAGCACCTCGGGATCTACGCCTACACGCGCGAGGCGCTGGCCGCGTGGGTGGCGCTCCCCGAGCACCCGCTGGAGCGCATCGAGCGCCTCGAGCAACTGCGCCCGCTCGCCGCGGGCATGCTGATGGGTGTGGCGACGATCGACGAGCCGCCACCCGGCGGCGTGGATACCGAAGACGACTTGTCCCGCGCCAACGCGCGCTGGAATGACCTTTACGCCGGACGGAGCTGATGTCCTCACCCGTGCACCCGACCCAGGCCAACCAGGCCACCCGCTACATCTTCGTGACCGGCGGCGTGGTGTCGTCGCTGGGCAAGGGAATCGCCGCCGCGTCGTTGGGCCGCCTCCTCGTCGAGCGCGGGCTGCGCGTGTCGATCATGAAGTTCGACCCGTACCTCAACGTCGACCCGGGGACGATGTCGCCGTTCCAGCACGGCGAGGTCTTCGTCACCGACGACGGGGCCGAGACCGACCTCGACCTGGGGCACTACGAGCGGTTCATCGACCGCTCGCTCTCGCAGCTGAACAACGTGACGACGGGGCGGATCTACCTCAACGTCATCACCAAGGAACGCCGGGGCGAGTACCTCGGCTCCACCGTGCAGGTCATCCCGCACATCTCCGACGAGATCAAGTCGCACATCAAGCGGCTGGCGCCGGGCAACGACGTCGTCATCGTCGAGATCGGCGGCACGGTCGGTGATATCGAGTCCCAGCCCTTCCTCGAGGCCATCCGCCAGTTCCGGCAGGAGGTGGGGAAGCAGAACGCGATGTTCATCCACCTCACGCTCGTCCCCTACATCGCGGCAGCGGGCGAGGTGAAGACCAAGCCCACGCAGCACTCGGTCCGTGAGCTGATGGAGCTGGGCATCCAGCCCGATGTCCTCATCTGCCGCACCGAGCGCCCCCTGTCGGAGGACATCAAGCGCAAGATCGCGCTCTTCTGCAACGTGGAATTCGGCAACGTCATCGAGAGCCGCGACGTCCCGACGATCTACCAGATCCCGCTCGAGTTCTCGGAGCAGGGGCTCGACGAGCGGGTCATGGAGCGCCTGAACCTCAGCGGGCGCGAGCCCGACCTCACCGCCTGGCGCGAGATGGTGCAGCGCGTCACCGCCCCCCACGACCGGGTCCGCATCGCCGTCGTCGGCAAGTACACGCAGTTCGTCGACAGCTACAAGAGCGTGCAGGAGGCGCTGATCCACGGCGGCATCGCGAACGACGTCGGGGTCGAGCTGTCGTGGCTCTCGAGCGACCTGTTCACGGGGCCCGGCAAGGCCCGCGAGCTCCTGGCCGACTTCCACGGTCTCCTGGTCCCGGGCGGCTTCGGCGTGCGCGGGGTCGACGGCATGGTCGAGGCCATCCGCGCCGCGCGCGAGCTGCCCATCCCGTTCTTCGGCATCTGCCTGGGGATGCAGGTGGCCATCATCGAGTTCGCCCGGCACGTCCTCGCGCTCCCCGATTCGCACTCGAGCGAGTTTGCCCCCGAGTGCGCGAACCCGGTGATCGCGCTCATGGAGGAGCAGAAGCACGTGACCGACATGGGCGGGACGATGCGCCTGGGGGCCTATCCCTGCCGCCTGGCGCGCGGCACCATGGCGGCCGAGGTCTACGGCGTCCCCGAGGTCAGCGAGCGCCACCGCCATCGCTACGAGGTCTCCAACGCCTATCGCGACGCCTTCGTCGAGCACGGGATGCGGCTGAGCGGGCTGTCGCCCGATGGCTCGCTCGTCGAGATCATCGAAGTCGCCGACCATCCGTGGTTCCTCGGGTGCCAGTTCCACCCGGAGCTGCAATCGCGTCCCACGCGGCCGCACCCGCTGTTCGCCGCCTTCGTCGCGGCCGCCGTCACGCGGCGGCGTGCGACGGAGCGGGACGTGGTGCCCGCCCCCAAGGCCCTCGTCGAGGCGGCGGACTGAGCATGTTCGCAGGCTTTCCGACGGATCGACTCTTCGTCATCGCCGGGCCGTGCGTCCTGGAGGATGACGCCCTCAACCTCCGCGTCGCCGAGGCGCTCGCAAAGCTGGCGCCGCTGGTCCCGGGCGGGATCGTCTTCAAGGCGTCGTTCGACAAGGCCAACCGCTCCAACCCCGGTGCCGCGCGCGGCCCCGGGATCGAGGAGGGGCTCGCCAAGCTCGCTCGGGTGCGCGAGGCGACCGGGCTCCCGGTCCTGACGGACGTCCACCTCCCGGAGCAGTGCGCCCCGGTGGCCGAAGTCGTCGACGTCCTGCAGATCCCCGCCTTCCTCTGCCGGCAGACCGACCTCCTCGAGGCCGCCGGCGCCACGGGGCGCCCGGTGAACATCAAGAAGGGGCAGTGGATGCACCCGGAGGGGATGAAGGGCGCGGTGGCCAAGGTGGACGCCGCTCGTCCACGCGGCGGAGTCGCCCCCGCCGCCCGTCTCCCGGCCAGCATCTCCAGCATCTCCAGCATCTCCAGCACCGCCACCACCGAACGGGGCACGTTCTTCGGCTACGGGGACCTGGTGGTGGACATGCGCGCCTTCCCCCGCATGCGTGCCGCCACCGGGACGCCGGTCATCTTCGACGGGACCCACAGCGTGCAGCAGCCAGGCAAGGGGGAGGGCGGGGCGAGCGGCGGGTTGCGCGAGTTCATCCCGCCGCTGACGCTCGCGGCGATCGCTGCGGGGGCCGACGGGCTCTTTCTCGAGACCCACCCCGACCCGGCCCACGCCCCGAGCGACGGGCCCAACATGCTCCCGTTAGGCGAGCTGGACGGACTCCTCCGGCGCGCCGTGGCCGTCTGGGAGGCGCGCCGATGATCGGCTTCGGCGCCCCGGACGACCTGCCGCGCCCCGTCGGGCTCCTCCCCCACCTGGCTCCCGACGACGCCCGGCGCGTGCGCTTCGTGGGCCTGGACGTGGACGGCGTCCTCACCGACGGCGGCATCTATCTCGGGGACGTGGGGGGGACGCGCTTCGAGAGCAAGCGCTACGACATCCAGGACGGTCTCGGCATCAAGATGTTGCAGCAGGCGGGGATCGTCGTGGCGATCATCACCGGGCGCGTCTCCGAGAGCGTGTCGTTGCGCGCACGGGAGCTGGGGGTCGACGAGCTGGTGCAGGACGCGCACGCACGCAAGCTCCCCGCGCTGCGCCGCATCCTCGCGGCGCGCGGCATCCCGATGTCCGACGCCGCCTTCATCGGCGACGACCTCCCCGACCTGGGGGTGATGCACGAGGTCGGGCTCCCGGTGGTGGTCGCCAACTGCACCGAGGAGGTCTTCCAGGCGGCGCGATTGCGGCTGACGCGCAAGGGAGGCGACGGCGCCGTGCGCGAGTTTGCCGAGCTGCTCCTGAAGGCGCGAGGCGAGTGGGACACCCTGGTGGAGGCCTACGTGGCCTCGCGCAACGGGGACGGTCCGGCATGACCGGCGACCAGGCGATCGCCCTGGGGCGGCGCGTCCTGCGGCTCGAGACCGAGGCGCTGGCCGAGGTCGAGCGGCGGCTGGGGGAGGACTTCGCGCGGGCCGTCGACCTCCTCGCTTCCTCGCGGGGCCGCGTGATCGTCTCCGGGGTCGGCAAGTCCGGGCTGATCGGGCGGAAGATCGCCGCCACCCTCACCTCGACCGGGACACCGGCCAGCTTCCTGCACCCGGTGGAGAGCCTGCACGGCGATCTCGGCCTGGTGGGGGGCGACGACGTGGCGATCCTCCTCTCGAAGAGCGGGGAGAGCGACGAGGTGCTGGTGCTCCTGGAGCACCTCAAGCGCTTCGGCGTGCGCACCATCGGCATCGCCGGCAACGCCGCCTCGTCGCTGGCGCGGGAATGCGACGCCACGCTCGATGCGTGGGTGCGCGAGGAAGCGTGCCCGCACGACCTGGCCCCCACCACCAGCACGACCGTCGCACTCGCGTTAGGCGACGCCCTGGCGGTCGTCCTGCTCGAACGCCGCGGGTTCCAGCGCGAGGACTTCGCGCGCGTCCACCCGGGTGGCTCGCTCGGCCGCAAGCTCCTGACTCGCGTGCGCGACCTGATGGAGCGCGAGCGCCTCCCCATCCTCCCGCCCTCGGCGACGATGCGGGAGGTCGCGGTCCTCCTTGCCCGGCGGCGCGGGATCGTCGTCGCGGGCGACGCCGACGGGCGCCTCCTCGGCGTCTTCACCGCCGGCGACTTCACGCGCCTGATGGAGCGCGAGGGCGACCCGTTCGTCGTCCCGCTCGAGCGCGTCATGACCCGGACGCCGCGCACCGCGCAGGCGCAGGAACTTGCCAGCGCCGCGGTGTACCGGATGGAGCAATTCGGCATCATGGCGATGCCGGTCACCGATGACACCGGAATCGTCGTGGGCATCGTCCACCTCCATGACCTGATGCGCGCGGGGGTGGCCTGATGCCTCGCCTCCTCGCGCTCCTCCTCGGAACGGCCCTCCTGGCCGCCTGCAAGGACGCCGCCCCGCCCGTCGTGGGGCAGGCCAGCGTCGTCCCCGACTCCGCCGACCAGGTGCTGTTCGGCGTGAAGTTCTTCCTCACGGACGGGGGAATCCGCCGGGCGGAACTGGTGGCCGACACCGCCTACATGTACGACGAGAACACCCGCACCGAGCTGCGCAAGGTCAACACCACCTTCTACAAGGTGAGCGGGGAGAAGGACGCCGTCCTGACCTCGAAGACCGGCAGCTACAACGTGCGCCTGGGGAACATGGAGGCGCGCGGCGACGTGGTCGTCGTCGCCACCGACGGGCGCAAGATCCAGACCCCCCACCTGCGCTACGATCCCGGCCGCAACGAGATCGCCAGCGACTCGGCCTTCGTGATCACCGAGCCCAATGGGCGCGTAACGGAGGGCATCGGCTTCATCGGCGACCCGGACCTCAACAACGTGCGCGTGCTGCGTTCCACCCGTTCGCGCGGCAGCCGGATCACGATCCCCAAGTCGTGAGTCGCCTCCGCGTCCTCCTCTCGATCGTGCTCCTGGCGGCCACCGCCGGCTGCATGCGGCTCGGCCGGCGCCCCCCCGCGCCGCCGCCACCGGTGGCCGGCCCGATCATGCCCGCCGACTCGATCCCGCTCATCCGGATGGACAGCATCGTGCGCCGCGTGGCGGGCGCCCCGGTGGAGTCGGCGTTCGTCGCCCCCCCGGCCGCCCCGCGCCCACAGGAGCGCCCCGCCGAGCGCTGCCTCCTGGAGATCGAGGGCGACCGGTCCCAGTTCATCAAGGATCCCATCTCCCAGAAGTACACCTCGTACTTCGGCGGGGGCTTCACCGGGCGCTGCCCGACCCAGGGGATCACGATCACCGCCGACTCGGCCGAGTTCTACGACCAGAACCAGCTGTACTACCTGCTCGGGAACGTGAAGTACCGGGAGAAGCGCGTGCACCTCGATGCCGACAAGCTGACCTACTTCCGGGCGGAAGAACGGCTCCTGGCCGAGGGGAACGTCTACGCCGTGATGCCCGACTCCGCGTCGATGACGGGACCGCGCGCGGAGTACTACCGCGCCGTGCGCGGGGTCCGCGCGCGCGCGCGCATGGTGGCCACCATGCGCCCCACGCTCAAGCTCTACGAGGCCGACTCGCTCGGCCAGCGGCGCGGCGAGCCGGTCCTCCTCACGGCCGACAACATCAATGGCGAGGGCGACTCCGTCTTCGTCGCCTGGGGGACGGTGCAGCTCGACCGCTCCGACCTGATGGCCCGCGGCGACTCGGCCGAGCTCGACAATCGGCGCCAGTTCGCGCGCCTCATGAAGCAGCCGTACGTGGAGAGCAAGGGGAAGGACGCCTTCACCCTGCGGGGAAAGGTCATCGACGTCTTTGCCCGGAACAAGCTGGTGGAGCGGGTCGTGGCCCGGGATTCGGCGGTCGCGGTGAGCCGGGAGCTCACGCTCTCGTCCGACACCATCGACCTGCGAGTGAAGGACAACCAGCTGCAGCGCGCCTTCGCCTTCGGCCCGGGGGCCGCCTCCGCCGTCACGCCCGAGCGCACCGTCATTGCCGACTCGCTGGACGTGCGGATGCCCGGCCAGCGCATCCGCGAGATGTACGCCGTGCGTGCCGCCTACGCGGAGAGTGATCCGGACAGCACGAAGGTCCGCTCGGCCGAGCGCGACTGGCTGCGTGGCGACACCATCGTCGCCCGCTTCGACTCGGCCGCCGCCGGCGATACCACGTCGCGCCCCCGGATCCGCGACCTCCTCGCGTCGGGCAACGCCAGCTCGTTCTACCAGGTGCCCAACAGCAAGGCCGCCGACAAGCCGGGAATCAACTACGTCAGGGGGCGACAGATCATCGTCGACTTCAAGGAGCGGGACGTGCAGACCGTCACCGTCGTCGATTCCGCCTCGGGGATCTTCCTCGAGGCCGTGGCCGATACGGCGGCCGCCAAGCCCGGCACTCCCACACGCCGCCCCGGCCGCAACACGCCGCCGGCCAGGCGCCCGCCTAACGCCGTCCGACGCCCATGACCCCGGATCCCCTCTCACCGCGCATCAAGGCGCTCATCGAGCAGCGCGCCGGCGGCGATCGGTCCGTCGCCTTCGGCCTGCACGCCGTCGTCAGCGAGTGCGACGCCGACGGCGTCGCCATCTTCAACGACGTCGCCATCCGCTTCCGCGACGACTGGCTCGCCGCCATCCGGTCGCAGGGGGGCGACGCCGACCGCGAGGCGGGGCGCCTGTCGCTCGACGAGGTCCGGACCTTCCTCCAGAAATCGGTCCTCCCGCGCCTCGCGGCGCAGCGGCTCATCGACTACCCGATCCCGGGGGACCAGGACGTCGGCGCCAAGATTCGCGTCGCGGAGTCCCTCTGGGATGAGGTCGCCCCCCAGCGCGTCGACGTGGCCGAGACCCTTCGCCTCACCGGCGAGCACGCCACGGCGGCGGCGGGTCCGTCGCCCACCGCCCGTCGCTCCGGTGAGGTCGCGGTCGTCCCCGCGGGGAGCACGCTCGAGGCGAAGGGGCTCGTCAAGATCTATCGCAAGCGCCGCGTCGTGCACGACGTCGCCCTTCACCTCCAGCAGGGAGAGATCGTCGGCCTGCTGGGCCCGAACGGGGCGGGGAAGACGACGACGTTCTACATGATCGTCGGCCTCATCCAGCCGGTCAGCGGCTCGATCCACCTCGACGGCGAGGAAATCACCCGGATGCCGATGTACAAGCGCGCGCGCCGCGGCATCGGCTATCTTTCCCAGGAGCCGTCGATCTTCCGCAAGCTGACCGTCGAGGACAACATCCTGGCCATCCTGGAGACGTTGCCAATCACGAAGGAGGAGCGTCGATCTCGGTTGGAGACCCTGCTCGACGAACTGAGCATCAAGCACCTCCGGCACAGCAAGGCCTACGCGCTGTCCGGGGGGGAACGGCGCCGCCTCGAGATCACCCGGGCGCTGGTCTCCCAGCCGAAGTTCATGATGCTCGACGAGCCGTTCGCCGGGGTCGACCCGATCGCGGTCCACGACATCCAGACGATCGTGGCCGGGCTGCGCCATCGCGGTATCGGAGTGCTCATCAGCGACCACAACGTGGAACAGACACTCGATATCGTCGACCGTGCCTACATCATGTTCGACGGCCAGGTGAAAGTCTCCGGGACCGTGCGCGACCTCGTCTTCGACGATGAGGTCTCGCGCATCTACCTGGGGCCGACGCTCACCGCACGCCTGCGCACCCGCTTCGCCGCCGAGAGGGAGGGGCAGCCCGCATGAAGACGGGGCTCAGCCAGAGCACGTCGCTCCGGCAGGAGCTGAAGGTCAATCCACGCCTGTACCAGGCGATGGACCTGCTCTACATGCCGCTGCTCGACCTCCAGCAGCACCTCAAGCAGGAACTCCTCAACAACCCGTTCCTCGAGATGACCGAGCCCGACGAGGACGACTCGGAGGAGGAGGAGCGCGAGGGCGAGGAGGGGCCGGTCGACCTGGCGGAACCGGAGACCGCGCCGCCGGAGGAGCGGGAGTCGGTCAACAACGAGACGATCGACTGGGAAGAGATCCTGCTCGACGGCTTCGAGACCGGCGGGGTGCGCGAGGAGCACGAGGAGCGCGAGTACTACGAGCCCGTCTCGGTGGAGCGGCGCGACCTCGACGACCACCTCAAGGACCAGATCTCCCTCCTCGAGCTGACCCCGCGCCAGTTGCTGCTGGCGGACGAGTTCGCGGGCAACATCAACGAGGACGGCTACCTCACCTGCGCGATCGACGAGATCCTCGACGGCATCAACGAGGTGGTCGCCCGCGCGGCCGAGCGCGAGGGGTTCGAGGGCACGCTCCCGCTGTACACCCCGGCCGAGGCCGAGGAGATGCTGCGCATCGTCCAGACGCTCGACCCGCCCGGGGTCGGGGCGCGCGACCTCCGCGAGTGCCTCCTCTTGCAGCTGCGCGACCTCCAGCAGGAGGGGACGCTGCAGTTTCGCCTCGTGCACGACGCCTTCGACGAGCTCATCGCCCACCGCTGGAGCGAGATCTCGAAGCGCTTCGGCATCAGCGCCCAGGACGTGCAGCACGCCGCCGACGAGATCGCCAAGCTCGACCCCAAGCCGGGATTGCGCTACAGCGTCGCCAACGACGGCTACATCGTCCCGGACCTCGTCGTGGAGAAGATCGACGGCGAGTACCACGTCTTCATCAACGACGCCAACCTCCCGCGCCTCCGGCTCAGCAAGGCGTACCAGGACATCGCGCGTGACAAGAAGAAGTTCGACGGCGAGAACAAGGAGTTCATTTCCTCCAAGCTCAACTCGGCCAACTGGATGATCCAGGCGATCGAGCAGCGCCGCCAGACGATGCTCAAGGTCATGAACTACATCGTCGACCGGCAGCGCGACTTCTTCGAGAAAGGGGTGCAGTACCTCAAGCCCCTCACCCTGCGCGAGGTGGCCGAGGTGATCTCCATGCACGAGAGCACCGTCAGCCGCGTCACGAACGAGAAGTACGTGCAGACGCCGCGCGGCGTCCTCCCCCTCAAGTTCTTCTTCTCGTCCGGGCTGAGCACCACCGGGGGCGAGGACGTGTCGGCGCGCGGCATCAAGGACCAGATCGAGAAGCTGGTCGCCAGCGAGGACGCACGGAATCCGCTCACCGACCAGGCCATCGTGAACATCCTGCGCGAGAACGGCGTCAACATTGCACGGCGCACCGTCGCCAAGTACCGCGACCAGCTGGGGGTGCTCTCCGCGCGCATGCGCAAGCGGGTATGACCCCGCCGCCCATCCGCGTCTCCGTCCTCGTCCCGGCGAAGGACGAGGCCGAGAACCTCCCGCTCTTCATGGAGCAGGCGGCCGACGCCTTCGCCGGCCTTCCGCATGGCGTCGAGGTCATCGTCATCGACGACGGGTCGGTCGACACGACCTGGGCCGTCCTCGAACAGCTGCGCGCGCGCTACCCCTTCCTGCGCACCACCCGCCATCGCGCGCGCCGGGGCATCGCCGATGCCCTCCGCACCGGATACCTGGCGGCGCGAGGCGACATCCTCGTCTTCTATCCCGCCGACCTGCAGTTCAAGCCGGCCGACATCCCGCGCCTCGTCGCCCCGATCCTCGCCGACGAGGCGGACATGGTGACCGGCTTCAAGGAAGGGAAGTACGAAAAGGCCTTCGTGTCGTCGGTGTACAACCGGCTCAGTCGCGCCCTCTTCCACGTCCCGGTCCGCGACCTCAACAGCGTCAAGGCCTACCGGCGCGAGATCATGGAGATCCTCCCCACGCGCCCCGATTGGCATCGGTACATGATCGTCATCGCCGCCGCGCAGGGATACACCGTCACCGAGATCCCCGTCCCGCTGTATCCGCGGCACGCCGGCCGGTCGAAGTTCGGGCTCGGCCGCATCCCGGTCGGCGTCCTCGACATGCTCTCGGTGTGGTTCGAGCTCCGCTTCGCCCAGAAGCCGCTCCTCCTGTTCGGGATGCTCGGGGCAGCGCTCTTCGCCGTGGGCGCACTCGCCGGGGTGGCGGCGCTGGCCTGGCTCGCGATCACCGGCGTCGGCGTGCGCGCCGTCTGGACGGTGATCCAGACGTGCCTCATCCTCGGATCCGTCTTCTTCGCCACCGGGCTCCTGGGTGAGCAGGTGGCCGGGCTGCGGGCCCAGGTGCGCGAGCTCCGGCGCGTCGCCGACGAGCGCCGGATGGACCCGGGTGACGCGCGCGGGGCGCCGCCCCCGGGGGCCCCCCGGCGCGAGGGGCACCACGATGCCTGACGCGCCCACGCTGCGCGTCCTCTTCCTCACGCATTCCTACCCGCGCGTCCCCGGAGACGCGGCCGGGTCGTTCCTGTTGCATCTGGCGGTCGCCCTCCGCAAGGAGCGGGTCGACGTCCAGGTGGTGGCGCCCGCCGCCGACGCCCTCCCGGAGCACGACGTCTTCGAGGGAATTCCGGTCGACCGCTTCCACTACGCGCCGCGCCGCTACGAGAACCTCGCCTACACCGGCGAGATGGCGCAGGAGGTGCAGCGCTCCTGGCTGGCGAAGTTCGCCCTCGTCGGCTTCCTCGGCGCCGAGTTCGCCGCCGCGACACGGGAGCGGCGCGCCTTCGCCCCGCACCTCGTCCATGCGCACTGGTGGTTTCCCGGCGGATTGGTCGGCACCTGGGCCGCCGGGCTCGCCGGGATCCCGCTGGTGACCACGATGCACGGAACCGACGTCCGCCTCGCCCGCGCCCGGACGTTCGCGCGCCCGCTCTTCCGTCATGTCCTCCACCACTCGCGGGCCGTGACGACGGTCTCGCGCTGGCTCGCCGACGAGGTGCGCGACCTGGTCCCGGGGGTCGCCCCGCTCGTCGCCCCCATGCCGGTGGCCACGTCGCTCTTTCATCCGGCCGCCACGCGGAGCAGCGACCGCGTCCTCTTCGTGGGACGGCTCAATGCGCAGAAGGGGGTCGCCCTCCTGCTCGACGCCATCGCCCGGATGCGGCACCAGGTCGCCTTCGACCTCGTCGGCGACGGACCCGACGCCGCCCCCCTCAAGGCGCAGGCGGCCCAACTCGGGATTGCCGATCGCCTCACCTGGCACGGCGCGCGCCCGCAGACCGAACTCCCCGCCTTCTACCAGCGCGCCAGCGCCCTCGTGGTCCCGAGCCTCGAGGAGGGGCTGGGCCTGGTGGCGGTCGAGGGCCAGCTGTGCGAGGCGCCGATCGTCGCCTTCGACTCGGGAGGGATCACCGACATCATCACCCACGGCGAGACCGGCCTCCTGGCGCCCGCCGGCGACGCGGACGCCCTCGCGGCCGCGCTCGACCGCCTGTTCGACGACCCCGAGCTGCGCTTCGCGTTAGGCAGGGCGGGGCGCATGTCGGCCCTCGGCGACTTCGCTCCCGAATCGGCGGCGCGGCGGTACGCCACCCTCTACCGATCCATCGTTGCGCCGTAGCGCGCTCCGCATCGGGTTCGCCCTCCTGGCGCTCGCCGCCGTGGCGCTGGCGGGACGCGCCATCGCCACCCAGTGGCACGCCTTCGTCGCCTCGGGAGCCCGCCTCACGCCGCGCTGGTCGCTCCTCGCCCTCTCCAGCGGGATCGTCCTCGTGGCGTACGCCCTCCTCGTCGAGACCTGGCGCCGGGTGGTCCGCGCATGGGACGCCGACATCCCCTGGTCGCAGGCCGCTCGCATCTGGTTCATCTCCAACCTCGGACGCTACCTCCCGGGCAAGGTCTGGCAGATCGGGGCCATGGGGGTGATGGCGCAGCAGCGCGGCGTCTCGGTGCTGGCCGCGACCGGCTCGGCGCTCGTCATCAACCTCGTCAACCTCCTCGCCGGCTTCGGCCTCGTCGTCGTGACGGGAGCGGAGTTCTTCGAGGCGCGGGGGGCCGCAATCGTCCTCGGGGCGATGCTCGTCGGCGGGATCGTCCTTGCGCCGCGGGTGATCCCGCTGGCGGCGCGCGTCGCGGGGCGCATCCTGCGACGCGAAGTCACCCTCCCCGCGCTCCCCGACCGCGCCCTCTGGCTCGCGTCGATCGGCTGCCTCCTGGCCTGGATCCTCTACGGCATCGCCTTCCGCATCTTCGTGGCGGGGATTCTCGGCGCCGCGCCGGGACGCACGACCTCCTACATCGCTGCCTTCACGGGATCGTACCTCGCTGGCTACATTGTGCTGTTCGCGCCCGGCGGCATCGGGGTGCGTGAGGGGTCGTTGATCGTCGCCCTGGGCCGCCTCGGACTGGCGCAGGCGGGGGCGGCCGGCGTCATCTCGCTCACCTCGCGCCTCTGGCTCACGATTCTCGAAGTCCTTCCCGGGCTCGGCTACCTGGCCGCCGACGCCTTGCGCGGGCGCCGACCCATTTCCCCTCGTCATGACTCGCAAGCCTGACGCCGCGGTTCCCACCGGCCCCGCATCGGCTGCGTCCCCCCCTCCCGCGCCCCGCTTCGCCCTCGGGTGGGCCGCCCTGGTGCACGCCGTCTGTACGCTGGCGCTGGGATTCCCGGCCCTGGCCGGCAAGTTCCTCGTCAATCCGTACTCCGACCAGTACATCGCCGGCTACGCCTTCCGCGAGTTCGCCCGGAGCCACTTCAAGCAGTTCGGCGAAATTCCGCAGTGGAACCCCTACCTGTTCGGGGGGATGCCATTCGTCGACGCCATGCACGGCGACACGTTCTACCCGACGGCGCTCCTGCGCCTCCTCCTCGGGACCGACACCGGGATGACCTGGGGGATGCTGCTCCACGTCTTCCTCGCCGGCTTCTTCACCTTCCTGTTCCTGCGCGCCCTGGGGCTGTCCTTCTTCGCGTCGGTGATCGGTGGCGTGGCGTACCAGATGGGCGGGAACGTCGCGGGGCTCGTCTCCCCGGGACACGACGGCAAGCTCTTCATCGCCGCCCTCCTGCCGCTCGCCCTCTACTTCGTGGTGCGCGGCGTCCGCGACGGCCGCAACGCCGCCTGGGGCCCGCTCGCCATCGTCGTCGGGCTCGCGGTCCTCTCGCCGCACCCGCAGCTCCTGCAATACATGCTGCTGGTGACCGGGGCGTTCGCCCTCTTCCTCGCCCTCGGCTTCGGCAGCGACACCGTCGTGCCCAGGCGCGCCGGGATGCTTCGCCTCGCCAGTGCGCTCGGCGCCGTCGCCGTGGGAATGGTGATGGGTGCCATCCAGTTCTGGCCGGTGCGGGCCTACGAACCCTTCTCGCCGCGTGCGGGAGGGAAGGGGTGGGAGCACGCGATCTCCTACTCGATGCCCACGGAGGAGGTGCTCAACTTCGTCGTCCCCCAGTTCTCCGGGATACTCGACAAGTACTGGGGGAGAAACGGCATCCACTTCCACTCCGAGTACATCGGGGCCGCCGTCCTCCTCCTGGCCGGCCTCGCCTTCGGCGCATGGACCCTCCGCTCGCACACGCGCATCGTGCGCTTTTGGGGCGGCGCCTTCGTGATCGCACTCCTGTGGGCGCTTGGCGGGAACACCCCGTTCTACTCCCTCGTATACGCCCTCGTCCCCGGAACGAAGTACTTCCGTGCGCCCAGCACGATGCTCTTCGTCGTGTCCTTCTGCACGGCGGTGCTCGCGGCGTTCGGCGCCGAGCGCATCGTGCGCCTCGAGGATCGGCGTCGGTACGTCATGGGATGGGGCGTCGCCGCCCTCGTCATCGGCGCTCTCGGCGCGCTGGGAGCGCTCACGAACCTGGGACTCTCCATCGCCGGTCCCGACCGAGCCGATCTGGTGCTGGCCAACGACGGCGCGCTCAGGGTGGGAGCGATCCGCAGCATGGTCTTCATCCTCCTTGCCGCGCTCACGGTCTTCGTCGTCGCGACGAAGCGTGTCTCGCGCGACCTCGGCGGGATCATCCTCCTCCTCGTCGTCGCGCTCGACTGCTGGAGCGTGACCCGCCGGTACTGGATGTTCTCCGAGCCGGCCAAGGTTCTGTTCGGCTCCAACCCGGTCGTGGACTACCTGCAGCGCCAGCCTGGGCCGTTCCGCGTCCTGTCGTTCCAGACCGCGCCGTCCGAGGGGGTACACGATCCCTTGCTGAACTACGACGGGCTGATGGTGCACGGCATCTCGTCGGTTCTGGGCTACCATGGCAACGAGCTTGGCGCGTACGACCGGCTGGCCGGGAAGGATGAAGGATTCCGTCAGGTGGCAAATCCCAACTTCTGGCGGCTCCTCAACATGCGCTACGTGCTCACCAACTCGCCGGAGAACATCGGCATCCCCGAGTTGAAGCTGGTCGCCGGCCCTGCGCGCGACGCCGCGGGAAGCGAGTTGTACCTGCACGAGATCCCGATGGAGACCTCGTATGCCTGGGTCGCCCCGGTCATCGTGAAGGGCGACGAGGCCGCGGTGCTCGGCACCGTGCTCGACCCGCGCTTCGACGTCCGTCGCGCCGCGATCTTCGACACCTCGGCTGCAGTGCAGGGGGAGTCGATCACCGCTCTCCCTGAGCCCCTGACCATCAAGGCGAGCGTGAAGCGGTACGAGCCGGGCCGGGTGAGCATCGAGCTCGACACGCCGGCCCCCGAGGGATCGGCGCTCATGGTGTCCGAGAACTGGTATCCCGGATGGACAGCCACCGTGGACGGCAAGGCCGCCACGATCGGCAAGGCGGCCGTTTCGCTCATCGGCGTCGCCTTGCCGACGGGGGCGCGTGCCATCGACCTGCGCTTCACGAACCCGGCATACGAGACCGGGAAGGGGGTGACGTTCGTCGCCGTTGCGCTGGCGCTCCTCCTGTTCGCCATGGGGCTGTGGGCCGACCGACGAGGGGCTCGACGTGTCTGAAAAGGCGCTGGTCATCGTCCCGACGTACAACGAGCGGGAGAACGTCATTCGCCTGATCGACGCGGTCCTCTCGCAAGCTCCGTCGCTCGAGGTGCTCGTCGTCGATGACGGTTCGCCCGACGGGACGGGGACCCTGGTCGACGAGCGCGCCGCGGGCGACCAGCGCGTCCACATCCTCCACCGCCCTCGCAAGATGGGGCTGGGGACCGCCTACCTGGCCGGCTTCAAGTGGGCGCTCGAGCGGGACTACGAGCTCGTCTTCGAGATGGACGCCGACTTCTCGCACGATCCGTCTCACCTTCCGCAGTTCCTGGAGAGCGCGAAGGACGCCGATCTGGTGCTCGGCTCGCGGTACCGCGATGGGAAGGTCACGGTGGTCAACTGGCCCATCTCACGCCTCATGCTCAGCTACAGCGCGAACATCTACGCGCGTATCGTGACGGGGCTTCCGCTGTTCGACGCCACGGGCGGATTCAAGTGCTTCCGCCGGAAAGTACTCGAGGCGATCGACCTAACCGACGTCCGGTCAAACGGTTACGCGTTTCAGATCGAAATGAGCTTCCGGGCGTGGCGCAAGGGGTTCCGGATCGTGGAGATCCCCATCGTCTTCGTCGACCGTACCGAGGGCGAGAGCAAGATGTCCAGGCGCATCGTCCGCGAGGCGATCTGGATGGTCTGGCGTCTGCGCTGGTGGGGCATCACGAACAGGGTGTAGTCATGGCCGGACGGCGATTCTGGAAGATGAGCGGGTCGGGGAACGACTTCGTCTTCTTCGACGCGATGCGCGAGTCCGCGGGCGCGCTGGCGACCCCGGAAGTGATCGGGCGGCTGTGCGAGCGCCGAACGGGGATCGGCGCCGATGGCGTGGTCTTCCTCGAGCCGCACCCGACGCACGCCTTCTCCATGCGCTATTTCAACCGCGACGGTACGCTGGCCGAGATGTGCGGCAATGCCGCGCTGTGCAGCACGCGGCTCGCGACCGAGCTCGGTATCGTCCGCGGGGGAGATTTCGCCTTCCAGACGGTCTCAGGCCCCGTGACGGGGCGGTTCGTGGACGGACACCCGGAGATCGACATGGTGCCGGTCACCGATCTCCAGGCGCGCTTCGACACCCCCCTGATTCCGGGCGAGGAACGGATGGGGTTCGCGCGCGTCGGTGTCCCGCACCTCGTGGTACTGGTGCCGGACGTCGAACAGGTCGACGTCTATCACCGCGGCAAGGAGCTCCGGAACCTCCCCGGGCTTCGCGACGGGGCGAATGCGAACTTCGTCTCGCGCACCCCCTCGGGCGGGTGGTCGATCCGCACGTACGAGCGCGGGGTGGAGGAAGAGACGCTCGCCTGCGGGACCGGCTCGGTCGCCGCGGCCTCGCTCCTGACGGCGTGGGGACTCATCCCCGGGAGCGTGACGCTGACGACCCGCTCGGGGTGCGAGCTCCGCGCCTCGGTGGCGGAAGGGACGGAGAAGGGAATCCCGGTGCTCCGCGGCGAGGGACGCATCGTCTTCGAGGGGACGTTGGGCGAAATCTGAGCCCGACCGGCTTGCCCCGAGTCACTGTCGCCAGGACCAGGCCTGGCCCCAAGCGGCTGCGACCCATCGATGCGCCGGACGCCCGTCGGCGCATCGTCACCGGCCGGGTGAGACCGCGATTCCGACCAGAAGAGCCGCATCGCCCGGCCGTCCCGCGCGATGCTTGGCGCCAACGCTGCGCAAGCGCCGGACCCACAACGACATGACAGACACCCAGGAAGGGGAGCGGCGCACCGTTTCTCCACACTTTCCCACGGACGAAGTTTACATAACACCTATTATGCGTATGATTGCTGCCGAGAAAACGTGCCGGGCCGAGGGTCGCTCCCCGGCCCGGCACTCTCCCGCCACCTTCGCAGCAGGCCCTTCGTTCTTGGCAGTTGTCGAGGCTGGCCGTCGACTTTCGCGGGCGAGGCTACTTGCTCGCCACCGCCGCGCCAAGCTCACCCACCCGGAGGCGAGCCTCGCCGTTCAGCGGTGATGCCTGATCCTCGGCGATGGCCTGCCAGATCTTGAGCGCCTCATCCTTCTTGTTGGCCGCCACGAAGGCACGCGCCGCATCCGACTTGTAGCTCTCCCGCTCGCTCGGCAACTCCGACTTCTCGGCCGCCTTGAGGTATTCCGCCGCGGCGTCGGCAGGTTTTCCGGCCTGCTCGAGTCCCGCGGCCCGCAGCGCGTGCAGCGACGCCTGGAGCGCCCCGGCCGAGCCGGCCTCGTCCAGGGCCTTCAGCCCGTCCTCGACCTTCCCCTGCTCGAAATACACCCGCGCCAGCAGGAGGCGCGCCTGCACGCCCGCGTTCGTCGAGCCGTAGCGCTGCACGACCTTCTGCAGGTCGGCGGCCGCGAGCGGGAGGTTACCGGCGGCCACGCTGCGCTGCGCGTCCACGAGCGCACGCGACGCCTGCGCCGACTTGGTCGCGTTCGAGCGAGACACGACCCACGTGCCCGCGACCGCCGCCACGACGACGATGGCGCCGATGCCGAGCTGGCGCGTGTGCGCGCGCACCCAGTCCATTACTGACTCTGCCGAGTCTTCGAGCTGCGGCCGCGCCGCTTCACCTGTTTTGGTCATGTGTCGTGAGGAATTCCCGCTCCCGGCCTGTTGTTTCTCAGGAGCTCTTAATCTCGTTATGGCCCACGCCGATTTCCGGACGAGACAAAGATGCGCAGCGCCGCGCGTGTAAGGAAGTGTGGCCTTGTCACTGCGTGACTTTCCGCTATCCTTCACAGCGCCCTCACCCTCAACCACTTACCATGATTAGGCGCAAAGGCATTTCACGCATCGACCAGCCGGAGAAGCACAATCACGGCTGGCTCGTCCAGGTCACCTTCGAGGGAAAGACGCACCGAAAGTGGTTCTCGGACAACAAGCATGGCGGCAAGAAAAAGGCGTTCGCGCAGGCCGTGATCTGGCGCGACAAGACCGAGAAGGCCCTCGGCAAGCCGCAGACGGGGCGTGTGGTGGTGAGGTCGCGCCGCAACCGGTATGGCGTGACCGGGGTGCAGTGGGACAAGCGGCACCAGGCGTTCATCGTCTCCATCAACCCGGAGCCCGGCCGGCAGAAGCGCTACTACGTCCCGGCCAAGGGGCGCAAGAAGGCCGAGGCGCTGGAGGAGGCGAAGAAGCTGCGCCTGAAGCTCGAGAAGGAAATCTACGCCAAGCGCGGCGCCTGATCGTCCCTCCGGCTCGCGTCACGGGGCCCCGACCGCGACCTGCGCGGTGGGGCCCCGTCACCTTTCCCTCCCCATGCGTCACGCGGTGCGAGCCAGCCGCGTCCGCACCAGTGCCCCCGACACGATTCGAACGTGCGACCAACGGTTTAGGAAACCGCTGCTCTATCCATCTGAGCTACGGGGGCGAAGTCGGCACCTAACGCCGGGAATCTACCGGGACGGATGGGCGCGGTAAAGGCGACGTCCCGCACCACGCCACCGCGGCTAACCGTCGAAGACGACCGCACTCTCGACCCGCTGCCCGGGCAGGAGCGCGCGGCCGCCGAGGAATCCGAGTTCGAGAGGCGGGCCGCCGCCGCTGCGGTCCCCCCGGTCGCCAGCACGTCGTCGACGACGAGCACGCGCGCGCCAGCCCCCAGCGCATCCACGTGCACCTCGAGGGCGTCCGTGCCGTACTCCAGGGCGTAATCCTCGCGCGTCGTCCGATACGGCAACTTGCCCGGCTTGCGGACCGGGACGAGCCCGGCGCCTAACGTGACCGCCACCGGACCGCCGAACAGGAAGCCCCGGCTCTCCACGGAGAGCACGTGCGTGACGCCGAGCGCCCGGAACGGCACGGCCAGCAGGTCGCACGACGCCCGGTAGAGCCCCCCGTCCCCGAGGAGCGGCGTGATGTCCTTGAAGGTGATCCCGGCCCTGGGATAGTCGGGGATGTCACGGATGGCGGCGCGGATGGCGGCGCGCAGCGCCATGGCCGGCGAGTCGCCCCGGGTCACTTGAGGACGGTGAAGGGATGCGGCAACTCGAGCGTGGGCTGGGGAACCAGGGAGATCACCTGCTTCACCTCGGCCCCGCGGGGGCCCTCGCGCACTGCCGCCAGAAGCGCGCGCAGCGCCTCCTCGCTCCCCGACGCGGCGATCTCGACGTTGCCGCTCGAAAGGTTGCGCACCCACCCCGCCAGCTGCAGCGCCCTCGCCCGGTCCTGGACAAACCCGCGAAAGCCGATCCCCTGGACCCGGCCTGCAACCTCGATGTGTACGACGGGCACGAGCGAGCGCGAACGTTATCTGCTGGCGGAAAGGAGTGACGCGAGCACGCTCGCCAGCACGGCCGCCGGTCCCGCGTTCGCGTCGGTCACGGGCACAATCTCGCCCCTGCGCACGCGCTCCGCCACCTGCTCGAGGAGCTCGGCGACACGCTCCCGCCCCTCGTCCGGCGCCTCCGCCACCGGCGCCGGAGCTCCGCGTTCGCCCTCCTGGGGCGGCGCACCACCCTGCCCGACGCTCGCCTCCCACGTATCGGGCGCAGCGCCCCTGCCCCCCCCGGTCCCCACCTCGAGCACCTGGCGTTCCCCCGGAGCCTCGCCGGGGGTGTGGGATGACGCGACGTCCGGGATGAGTGCCGGCGCGACGTACGCAGGGTCGACGATCGCTTCCTCCTCGAGCTCCCCCGCTCGCCCCGGGAGCGGATCGGGCAGTCCCCTTCCGACCAGTCCCCCGTCTCCTGACCGACCGGCGTCGAGCCGGGGCTCGTTCTCGACGGCCGCCACATCCCCGAGGGCGTCGGCCTCGCTCCACCCCCACTCATCTCGCCGGGTGGGGGGCTCGTCGGAGCGGTCGATGGTCGCCGACAGCGAGGTGCGGCGTGGCTCATCCGCTGCGTCGACCGCTCCGTCGACCGCTCCGTCGACCGCTGCGTCGACCGCTGAATCGACCGCTCCATCGGCCGGTGAAGCGACCGCTGCGTCGACCGACGGCGACGGGAGCTCGGGCTCGTCCGCCCAGTCGACACTCATCGACCGCGCGAGGAGCTGCGGCTCGGCGAGGAGCTGCGGCTCGGCGAGGAGCTGGGCCTCGGCCTCCCCCCTCGACCCCGTCGGCACTGGCGGCACTGGCGGCGGCACATGGGCCGCCGGGAATGGCGCGGCGAAGGGCGAGACGGCGGGACGACGGGCGCCGAGCGGGCGTAGCCCGCCTCCCTGCCCCGCCCCCTTCGGCGGCCCGGCGAAGGGGCGAAGCGCGGGCCGGCGCGGGGACTGCCCGCCCTGGTCCTGTGAGTCGTCTGCCATGAGAGCCGCTCCGGTCGACAAGCGTTGGTGGCTCCCGCGTGCCCACCCTCCCTAGGGTGACGCCCAGCCGTGGGTGCCCAACAGCGGGACGAACCGCACGGGGACGATGTCACGCCGCTCGATGCGATCCGGGAGCCGCGTCACCATCGTCAGCATCTGCTCGTCACGGTTGCCCAGCGGGATCAGCAGCCTCCCTCCGACCGCGAGCTGGTCGACGAGCGGCTGCGGGAGGTCGGGCGAGGCGGCGGAGACGAGGATCGCATCGTACGGCGCATACTGCCGCCAGCCGATCGTGCCGTCGCCGAGCAGAAAGGAGACGTTGCGGCTGCCGCACTCGCGCACCACGGCACGCGCCTTCTCGAGCAGCGGCGCGACACGCTCGATGGAGAAGACCTGGGCGGCCAGGTGGGCCAGGAGCACCGTCTGGTACCCCGATCCCGTCCCGATCTCCAGCACGCGCTCGGTGCCTTGCAGCTGAAGCAGCTGCAGGTAGCGGGCGTGGACGCTGGGCTGGGAGATCGTCTGGCCGCTGCCGATCGGCAGCGAACTGTCCTCGTACGCGCGATGGCGCACGCCCGTGGGGACGAAGAGGTGCCGCGGCGTCTCCTCGATGGCCCGGAGCACGGCCAGGTCCGAGATCCCGCCCGCCTGCAGCGCCTCCACCAGGCGGCGACGGGCACCGCGGAACTCGGGCGTTACGGGGCTCGCCACCAGCGCTCCGCCGCGTCCAGCATGTCCCGATGGGTGAGGTCGAGGTGCAACGGCGTCACCGACACGTAGCCGTCGCGAATGGCCTGGAAATCGGAGTCCCCGCTCCCGGTCCACGAAATCTCCCCGCCGCCGATCCAGAAGATCTTCCGCCCCCAGGGATCCTTCATCGGCTGGATCGAGTTGGAGTAGACCCGGCGCCCGAGGCGGGTGAGCCGGATCCCCTTGATCTCGTCGCCTCGTACCGGCGGAAGGTTCACGTTCAGCAGCGTCCCTGCCGGAAAGGCCGGGAGCGACGTGAGATGACGGAGGAGCGGGACGAGGAACTCGACCTGCTCGTCGAGCTTCGCGATATCGGCGCGGAGGTCACCGCCGGCGAACGACAGGGCGATCGACGGAATCCCGAGGGCGAGCCCCTCCATGGCCGCCGAGACCGTTCCCGAGTAGAGCACGTCCTCGCCCATGTTCTGGCCGTGATTGACCCCGCTGAGCACGAAATCGGGGCGCGCGTCCATGAGGGACTCGACGGCGAGCATCACGCAGTCGGTGGGGGTCCCGTCGACCTGGTACCGGTGCTCGCCCCGACGCACCGGGCGCAGGGGATGGTGCAGGGTGAGCGAGTGAGACGTCGCGCTCTGTTCGCGGTCGGGGGCGACGACGGTCACCTCGCCGATCTGTTCCGCGGCGCGCACGAGGCACTCGAGGCCGTGGGCGAGAATGCCGTCGTCGTTGGTGCAGAGGAATCGCATGATGTCGCTAACGCTAGTGATCGCTCGGGACCGGGGCTAGTTCCCGGTCGCGCGCCGGGCGACCACCACCCGTCGCAACCGCCTCGCTCACTCCCCTCGCTTCCCCGACGCCTCGCCACCGTCGCGCGGCGGGAGGGGGGCGGAGCCGTCGAGAATCTCCGCCAGCTGCTGGAGTTCCCGTTCCAGCTCGGCGAGTGTCTCCACGGCCAGCGCCTCACGGGCGGCGACGCGGATCGTCCCGCCCTTGCGGTGCTCGTCGACCCGCTGCCGCGCGCCGTCGATCGTGTACTTCTCGGTATACAGCAGGTGCTTCACCAGCTGGATGAGCTCCACCTCGCGCCGCTGGTAGACCCGGTTCCCCGAGCGGTTCTTGGCCGGGTTCAGGAAGCGGAACTGGCTCTCCCAGTAGCGCAGGACATGCGGCTTGAGATCGGTCAGCTGACAGACGTCGCCGATGGAGAAGAACTCCTGCACCACCTCGTCGCTCATCCGTCACGCTCCGGGCGCAGCTCGCGCCCCATGAGGTCGGCCAGCGCGTCGTGCGGGGCCTGCTGCTCGAAGAGGATCCGCGCGACGGCGGCCACGATCGGCATATCCACCCCCATGCGCACCGCGAGCGCCCGCGCGCTCTCGGTCGTGGTCACCCCCTCGGCCACGCTCTCCGTCGCCGCGAGCACCTCCTCGAGCGGACGCCCCTTCCCCACCTCCACCCCCACCGCGCGGTTGCGGCTCAGGGCCCCCGTGCAGGTGAGGACGAGGTCGCCCATCCCCGCCAGCCCGGCAAACGTCTCGGGACGCGCGCCTAACGCGACCCCCAGTCGCGTCATCTCGGCCAGGCCGCGCGTGATCAGCGCCGCCCGCGAGTTGAGCCCGAGCCCGACCCCTTCGGCGATCCCGGTCGCCACCGCCATCACGTTCTTGAGGGCGCCGCCGACCTCCACCCCCGTGACGTCGTCGTTCGTGTAGACGCGGAACGAGGAGGAGCTCAGCGCACGTTGCACCACCTCCGCGGCCTCGCCATCCCCGGACGCGGCCACCACCGCGGTCGGCATGCCGCGCGCCACCTCGAGCGCGAAGCTCGGCCCGCTCAGCGCCACCACCGGGTGCCCCGGCAGCTCCTCGCGCACCACATCGGTCATCAGCGCCAACGATCCGCGCTCGATCCCCTTCGTCGCGACCACGGCGAGGGCCCCGGGCGCCACCACCTCGCGCCCGCCGCGCACCACGTCGCGCAGCACGTGCGACGGGGCGACATACACCACCAGCTCGGCGTCGCCGAGCGCCTCCGACAGCGAGGTGGTGGCGCGAATCGCGGGGTCCAGCGTCGCCCCCGGCAGGAAGCGCGGGTTTGCGTGGGTGAGGTTGACGTGCTCCACCACGTCCGCCTCCCGCGCCCACAGGCGCGCCGCGTGCCCGCCGCGCGCCAGCAGGTGCGCCAGCGCGCTCCCCCACGCCCCCCCACCGACCACCGTGCACCGCATCAGCGCCCTCCCCCGCCGGGGCGCCCGAGGCGCGACTCCTCGCCACGCCGCAGCCGGCCGATGTTGGCGCGGTGCGTCCACACCACGAAGGCGGCCAGGGCGAGGGCCAGCCCCCCCAGGGGCGAGCGCCCGCCCTCGCGGACCAGCACCACCAGCGCCAGCGCCGCCGCTCCCAGCATCGACCCTAACGACACGTAGCGGGTCGTCGCCACCACCACCGCGAAGGTCGACAACGCCACCAGGAACGGGAGCGGCGCCAGGGCGGCGAAGGCGCCGGAGGCCGTCGCCACTCCCTTCCCCCCGCCCCTGAACAGCCCCCCGTAGGGGCGCACGTGCCCCACGATCGCGCTCACCCCGAACGCGGCCGGCCACCATCCTCCCTGGGCGCCGGTGAGCGCGGGGAAGGCCAGTACCGGCACCGCCCCCTTCGCCGCGTCCAGGATGAGCACCACGAGGGCCGCCGGGGCTCCCAACGTCCGGTAGACGTTCGTCGCCCCCAGGTTCCCCGAGCCGTGCTCTCGCAGGTCGATCCCCCGCAGCACCCGTCCCGCCACGTAGGCGAACGGCGTACTGCCGAGCAGGTAGGCCGCCACGAGGCCAACGAGGGGGAGCATGTCAGGCGGCCGCCACGTGCTTCTTCTTCACCTGGACCCGGAGGGGATTCCCGGTGAACCCCCACGCTTCGCGGAAGCCGTTGTGCAGGTAGCGCACGTAGTGCTCCTCCAAGGCGTCGGTGTTGTTCCCGAAGACGACGATCGTGGGGGGAGCGGTCTCGACCTGCGTCGCGTAGTGCAGGCGCACCTCGCGCCCGGCCGCCTGGGGCGGCTGGCGCCGGCTCACCAGCTCCTCGAGGACCGCATTGACCTGCGCCGTCGGAATCCGCTTCAGCCGCTCAAGCTCCACTTCCAGGAGCGTATCGAGGACCCTCGTCACGCGCTGCCCCGTCTTGGCCGAGGTGAAGAGGAACGGGACGAAGGCCAGGTAGGGAGCCTTCTCCACGCACTTCTTCTGGAACCTCGCCGCCGTCTTCTCGTCCTTCGACACCAGGTCCCACTTGTTGACGATCACGATCAGCCCGCGCCCCGCTTCCCAGGCCAGCGCGGCGATCTTGAGGTCCTGGTTCAGGAGCTCCTCGGTCCCGTCGATCAACAGGCAGCAGATGTGGGCCCGGTCGATCGCCCGGCGCGTGCGCAGCGCCGAGTAGAACTCGACACCGTCCTCGACGCGGGACTGCCGGCGCAGCCCGGCCGTGTCGATGAAGACCAGGTCGCGCTCGTGATAGCGCATGGGCGAATCGATCGCGTCGCGCGTCGTCCCGGCCACGTCCGAGACGACGAGCCGATCCTCGCCGAGCAGACGGTTCACGAACGACGACTTCCCCACGTTGGGGCGCCCGATGACGGCGATCTTGAGCGAGGTGTCGTCTTCCGGCGCGACCTCGGGGATGTGCTTGACCACCTCGTCGAGCATGTCGCCCGACTGCTTCCCGCTGACCGCCGAGACCGGGATGGGGTCGCCCGCGCCGAGCTCGTAGAACTCGTAGAAATCGGTCGTCCGGGGATTGTCCACCTTGTTGGCGATGACCAGGAACGACTTCCCGGACGTGCGCAGGATCTCGGCGATGCGGTGGTCCACCGGATGCAGCCCGGCTCGCGCATCCACCACGAAGAGGAGGAGGTCCGCCTCGGCGATGGCCTGTTGCACCTGGCGGCGGATCTCCACGTCCATGGCCGCCCGCGGGTCGTCGGTGATCCCCCCGGTGTCCACCAGCCAGAATGCCGACCCCGCCCACTCCGCCTGCCCGAAGTGGCGGTCCCGCGTCGTCCCCGCCTCCTCGCTCACGATGGCGGTGTTCCGACCGACGATGCGGTTGAACAGCGCCGACTTGCCCACGTTGGGGCGCCCGACCAGCGCGACGACGGGAAGGCTCACGATGCCCCCGCCACGCTGGAAGACATGGAGTGACCTTCGAGTTGCAGCACGTCGATGAAGTCGTAGGAAGGATAGACCGGCATCGGGAGCGACTCCCGCACGCCGACGAACGTCAGGTCGTCGAGGAAGATCCCGTCCTCGTTGATCGTCTCCGCCGGGATCAGCGCCAGGTCCACGTCGTGCCGGTCCCGCAGCGCACCGAGGACGTCGGCACCCACCAGGAGCCCGGCCGTCGTCGTCGTGGGGCCGAACAGGGAGTTCGTGGTCACCAGCATCTCGAACGTCGCCCCCGTCGCGGCCGTCAGCTGCGCCAGCAACGGCGGCATGATCTCGCGCATCGCGCGCCCGGTGACGACCGCGATCCGCTTCCCATCCAGCCGGGGGAGCGTATCCAGCCCCTGCGCCACCCGATGCCGCAGGCTCGTCACCGCCCCAACCCCGTTCTCGATCTGGGCGAAGTCCCCATAGTGCGCCACGTCCGGGAGCTCCCGGCCGGCCAGGAGATACAGCTCGTCCGACCCGTACACCCACGCCTCGCCGCGCTCGGCACGCCCCCGCGCCGCCCAGCGCTCCGCCGTCTCCAGCAGGCGAAGGGCGTTCTGGCGATCCATCGACTCCCCGGTGTACAGGTGCGAGAACTGCGTCAGCCCCACGGGAACGAGCGCCACCGACAGGCAGGCGTCGCCGAAGTTCCAGAGGTCCGTGAGCGACTGCTCCAGCACCTCCCCATCGTTGAGCCCGGGAACGACCACCATTTGCCCATGGAACTGGATCCCCCCGTCCACGAGGCGCGTGAGCTGCTCGACGATGTTGGGAACGCGCGGATTGTTGAGGAGCTTCTTGCGCGCCTCCCAGGGCGTCGCATGGACCGAGACGTAGAGCGGCGAGAGGCGGTACTCGATGATGCGCTGGACGTCGCGCTCCTTGAGGTTGGAGAGCGTCGCGAAGTTCCCGTACGCGAACGACAGGCGATAATCGTCGTCGCGGATGTACAGCGGCTTCCTCAACCCCTTTGGGAGCCCCTCGATGAAGCAGAACTCGCAGCGATTCGCGCAGCGCCGCACCGAGGGTGGCTCGAGCTCGACGCCAAGCCCCTCGCCCTCCGGGCGTTCGATGTCGTACACCACCTCGTCGCCGCCCGGGAGGCGCACCGCGACCTCCAACTCGTCGTCGGCGGTCAGGAACTCCCAGTCGAGGAAATCCGCGATCTCTCGCCCATTGACGGAGAGAATCTCCGTCCCGGGGACGATCTCGAGTTCCTGGGCGATGCTGTCGGGAAGGACGCGGGCGACGCGGACCATGGACGGGCCAGAGACGAACGGGGGAAGGACGCGTTGACACGCAATCTTCCCCCGAAAACACTGAAGTCCACCCGACTGGATGGACCTCAAGGAACTTAGTAGTTCACCGCGCCGATATCAATGCGGCGCATACACTTTCACCCTTGAACCCGTCGTCACGCCTCAGGATGGCCGGGGGGAAGGACGACGGCGGCGTAGCCCGTCCCGGGCCACGCCGCCGTGTACTCCCGTCGCCGCTGCCTGGCCCTCGGCTAGCCGCCGAGCGGGGCGTAGCGATAGGCGAGGATCCCCGCGCCTTCCACCTCCACGCGGAACGACTTCGACTTCTTCGCGCCGACCGCCTCGACCACGACGTCCTTGGTGGAGACCACCGTCCCGGCGGCATCGAGGAACTCGAACTTGAGCGTATAGCTCTTCTCGGCGTCCGTCGTGTTCTCGATCGCCCCACCCAGCGTGTGCTTGTTCTCGTCGTGCGCCCACAGGTTGAAGGTCACCTTGACCGGCGCCTCGGACATGCGCTTGAAGTACTTCAGGAGAGAATCGTTGGCGGCGGCGTACGCCTTCGCCTCGGGCGAGGTGGCCGGCTTCTTGGCCGCCGCGTCCTTCCGCAGCTTGGCCTCGTTCTGGTAGTACAGTGCCCAGAGCTGGTAGTTGTCGGGGTTCTCCGGGTCGACGTTCACCAGGCGGGTGAGGATCGCGGGGACCTCGGTCCACTTCTCCAGCTTCTGGAGTGTGACGGCGTAGTTGAACAGGCCATCGCGCGAGGCGACGTTCTTCTTCAGCCCGGCGTCGAAGAGCGCCGCCGCGTCGGCGGCCCGATCGGCGCGGGCCGCGTTGACTCCGGCCTCGAACAGCGCGGCATCGGAGTACGTGCCCGGGCTCGCGATCATCGCGCCGAACACCTTCTCGGCGGCGGCGCTGTTGCCGCTGGCGATCTGCGCGCGGGCAAGCGCCCCCTGCGCCTTGGCGTCACCCGGGAACTCGGCGAGGTACGCCTCGAGATAGGCCGTCGCATCCGCGAACTTGGCCGCCTTCGCCTCCCCCTCGAGCGACTCGCCCTGCGACATCACCAGCTGGGCGATGTTGAGCATGACGTTCTTGCGCTCCTCGACGGTGGCGGTGTCGCCCTTCATGAGCGTAGCCATCTTCTTGAACGACACCACGGCGGCGTCGACCGAGTCCTTGGACTGCTGGACGTTGCCGAGGATGTTGTAGGCGATGTACGCCAGGCGGTAATCGTCGTAGACGGAGAGGCCGCGACGGACGAGCGCCGCCGCCGAGTCGGTGAGTTGCTGGTTGTAGACGTTGACCGCCGCGTTGACGAGCGGGGCATACAGGCGCCGGCGCGACTCCTCGGTCTCGGCCTTGCACGCCGGGTTGGAGGCCTCGACGAGGTCGAACGCCGAGTCCGTCGCCGCCACGAGGTCGATCATCCCGTCGGGATCGGTGGCGTAGCCCACGCTGCCGCGCTTGACCGGGGCGAAGCCGCTGTCCTTGTACTGCTCGGCGATCATGGCGAGCGCGCGCCCGAGCACGAAGGCGCGCCCCGTGGGATTGGCGGCCACGATCTTCTCCTGGTCCTTGGTCAGGAGCGTGACCGCCTGCAGCATCGCCTTGCGCTTGTCCTCCGGCTTGCCGATCGGGAGGTCGGCCTTGGTGAGCGCGCTGGCGGCATCCTTCACTTGATTCGGCTTCTTCTCATCGATGGTGCACGCGTCCTGCGCCACGCCGGGAACCGGGCGAAGCGCGAGCGCGAGGGTGAGGACCACCGAGAAGCGGAACAGGTTCATTCGAGATCTCCTTGCATGGAACGGCGCGCCAGGCGCCTGGAACGGCGCGCGGCCGCGCGCCTGACTGGGCGCGACGCGCGCGCCGGCGTGAATCCTACCCATCTTCAGCAATCGCGTTCCGCCTCGGCCAGGGCCAGCGACGACACGTCGCCCAGCGTCCGGCCGGTGGCTTGCGCCACCGCCCGCACATCATCGAACTCCGGCTTGGCGCGCCGGGTGCCGTTAGGCAGGATGGCGACCTTCACCCGCACGCGGTGCCCCAGCACGCGCACGGCCCGCGCCTCGCGCGTGAGGGCACGCCGTTCGACGACCGAGCGCCGGATGCCTAACGTCGACGTGTTCGCGAACAGGATGTCCTCGATGCGCCCGACGTCGTCTTCGCGCACCAGCGCCTCCATCCGCGTCCCCACGCGCCCCTTCTTCATCTGGGTCGCCGTCAGCACCACGTCCAGCGCGCCCGCCTCCCGCACCAGATCGGCGCACCCCGCCACCAGTTCCGGCGACAGGTCGTCGAGGTCGGTGGCCAGCAGGACGAGGCGCTCGACACCCTCGTCGCCGGCGGTGACATCGTCGGCCAGCGTGATGCGGAGGGCGTTGGCCCGTCCCAGCAGGTCCTTCGTCCCGGCACCATACCCGCTGCACCGCGGGATGTAGCGCGCCGGGGGAGCGCCGGTCGACAGCACCTTCACCAACGCCGCCCCCGTCGGCGTGACCAGCTCCCCTGCCCCCTCGGGGCCGGGGCGCACGGTGTGCCCTTCCAGCAACCGGAGCGTGGCCGGCGCGGGGACGGGGAGGATCCCGTGTGCCGCCTTCACGAAGCCGTCTCCCAGCGAAATGGTCCCACAGCAAACGCGCGAGACCCCCAGTTCGCTCAACCCCCAGATCGATCCCACGATGTCGAGGATGGCGTCCACCGCCCCGACCTCGTGCAGGTGGACCTCGTCGGCACTCACGCCGTGGATCTCACCCTCCTCCTCCGCGATGGCGGTGAAGGCCTGATCGGCACGCTCGCGCACCAGGGACGGGACCGGCGCCTTGGCCACGAGGGCGCGGATCTCGTGGATGTGGCGCCCGTGCGGCTGCTCGGGAATGTCGAAATCCACCTTCTTGCACGCGATCATCCCGCGTTGCACATCGGCGATGCGCACCCGCACATCGCCCAACCCGAGACGCACCGGGAGCGCCTCGAGCCAGGCGGGGTCGAGCCCCACGTGGACGAGCGCCCCCAGCATCATGTCTCCGGAAATGCCGCTGAACGGTTCGAGGATCGCGATGGTCACGGGAGAAAAATACACTGCCTGGGCGCGCTATGCCCGGTAGCTGGCTCCACTCCCCGTGTTGTAGACCACGACCTCGCTGTCGGCCGAGAGGCGCCCCAGCCGAACCAGCTTCGCGGTGACGAAGAGCGCCGCCCCCCCTTCCGGGGCCGCGTCGATGCCGGTGAGGTGTGCCAGGCGGGCCGTGTAGTCGCGAATCTCCTCCTCACTCGCACTCTCGGCGTCGCCGCCGCTCTCCCGCAGCGTCTTGAGCACCAGCCGGTCGCCCAGCGGGCCGGGAACTCGCAGCCCGCTCGCGTGGGTCCACGGGTTCTCCCATGGGGTGGCGCGGTCGGCCCCCTCGGCATGCGCACGCACGAGCGGTGCACAGCCAGACGCCTGCGCGACGATCATCTGCGGGAGGCGTGCACCCGCGTCGAGCCACCCCCAGGCGCGCATCTCGTGGAAGGCCTTCCACATCCCGATCACCCCTTCCCCCCCCCCGGTGGGGTACACGACGGCGTCCGGCAGCCGCCAGCCGAGTTGCTCGGCGAGCTCGAGGCCGAGCGTCTTGTTTCCCTCCGCGCGGTATGGCTCCCGCAGCGTGGCGACGTTGAAGAAACCCGTCGCGTGCGCGTGTTCGGCGCTCAGCCGCCCGCAGTCGCCGATGTGTCCGTCGATCGTCACCAGCTCCACTCCCATCGCGCGGATGGTGTCGAGGATGGGGCGCGGGGTGGTGTCGGGGGCGTAGATGCGTGCCGCGAGCCCGGCCGCGGCCGCGTACGCCGCGAGCGCCGCCCCGGCGTTTCCTGCGGTGGGAACCACCAGCCCGGGGACGCCGCGCGCGCGCGCACGCGTCACGGCGGCACTCAGCCCACGCGCCTTGAACGACGCGGTCGGGTTGACCCCTTCATCCTTGACCCAGAGGCGGCGGACCCCCACGAGACGCGCGAGCCCGGGATGCTCGGACAGCGGAGTCATCCCCTCGCCTAACGATACCGGCGCCTCGCCGTCGGCGAGCGGGAGGGCGGCCGCGTACCGCCACATGTCCCACCGCGGGAGCAGGGCGTCACGCCTGGGCGCGGGACCGTCGAGGACGGCGAGGAACGGTTGGCCGCACGTGGGGCACAGGCCGACACCGGCATCCTGCGTTTCGGGGTGGCCACAGGCAGAGCAGGCGAGGGTCCAGCGGGGCATGTCAGGAAGTGTGAAGGGAGGGAGGGAGCGGGGTCAGTGCGTGTGTGGGGACGACGGGTCGATGACAGCGGATGGAGCGGCGGCAGGCGATGGAGCACCTGGCGCGGACGGATCGTCGACCGCCCCTGGATCAGATGACGCGCCACCCCCTCCGGGCGCTGCGCCCGGGGCCACCGGCTCCCCGGGGGTGCTCGACGCTCCATCCGTCGGCCGCAACGCCTGCACGACACGGCGTGCCGAGGCGAGGGAGAACCCGGGGAGGGCGGCGATGTCCTCGGGAGCCGCGTCGCGGACCCCCTGCAGCGAGCCGAACGCCTTCAGGAGGACGCGCCGCCGGGCAGTGCCGATGCCCGGTATGCGCAGCAGCTCCGACGTCAGGGTGCGCATCGAGCGACGCGCCCGGTTGAACGACACCGCGAAGCGGTGCGCCTCGTCGCGGGCCTGCTGCAGGGTGCGAAGCGCCGGGGAGCGACGCGAGAGGCGGAGTGATTCGCTCCGTCCGAGGACGAAGATCTCCTCCTCCTTCTTCGCCAGCGAGATGAGCGGCATCTCACCAAGCCCCAGTGAGCGGAGGGCTTCGTGCGCCGCGTTCAGCTGCCCCTTGCCGCCATCGATGACGACCAGGTCGGGGAGCGGCTTCCCCTCCTCGAGGCGACGCCCGAAATAGCGCGCGACCACCTCGTGCATCGACGCGAAGTCGTCGGTCCCCTCCACCGTCTTCACCTTGAACTTGCGGTACTCCGCCCGGCGCGGTCGCCCATTCTCGAACCAGACGCACGATCCGACCGTGTCGGTCCCATGCGCCGTCGAGATGTCGAAGCAGACGAGGCTGCGCGGCAGCTTCTGGAGCCCGAGTTCGCGCTGCAACTCGTACACGGGGCTCGCCGCCCGCTCGTCCGCCTCGTCGGCCGCCAGCTTGAACTCCTCGAGGAGGTGGCGCGCGTTCTGTTCCGCCAGCTGCACCAGCTCGCGTCTCGGGCCGCGCTGCGGCACGACGACCCGCGTCGTCCGCAACGTCTCCTCCAGCAGGGCCCGGTCCTCGAAGTCCATCGGGACCAGCAGCTCCGCGGCCCGCTCGTTCGACGGCGCGTAGGCACGCGCCAGGTACGCCGAGAGGATGGCGGCGTCCTCCTCGCCCTCGAGGTTCTCGAGGAAGCGCTGGTCGCGCGCCAGGAGCTTGCCCCCGCGCACCCGGAGCGTCGTGACGCAGGCGTCGTCGCCGTCGCGCGCGTAGCCGATCACGTCCCGGTCCCCCCCCTCGACCTGCACCACGACCGTCGGTTCCTCGAGCGTCTCCAGGCGCAGGAGCGCATCGCGCAGCTCCGCCGCTCGCTCGAAGTTGAGCGAGGCGGAGGCTTCCTGCATGCGTTCGCGCACGCGCGAGACGACCTCCGCCGTGCGCCCCTCGAGGAAGAGGACGACCTCATCGATCATCGCCCGGTAGTCGGCCTCGCTCTGGTATCCGACACACGGCGCCTTGCACTTCCCGATGTGGTAGTCCAGGCAGGGGCGGTCAGGGGCGTCCTCGGGGAGCGCGTAGTGGCAGGAGCGCACCGTGAAGATCCGCTTGACGACGTTGAGGGCGCGCCGCATCGCCCCGACGTCGGTGTACGGCCCGAAATAGCGCCCGCCGTCGCTCCGCACGATGCGGGTGACGAGCAACCGCGGGAACGGCTCCTGCACCGTGACCTTGATGTACGGGTACGACTTGTCGTCGCGCAGCGCGATGTTGAAGCGGGGGCGGTACTCCTTGATCAGGTTCGCCTCGAGGAGGAGCGCATGGGCCTCGGTCGGGACGACGATCGTGTCCAGCTCGGCGATCAGCCGCACGAGCGCCTGCGTCTTGACCGAGCCCTCGTGCGTGCTCGCGAAGTAGCTGCGCACCCGCGAGCGCAGGCGCTTTGCCTTCCCGACGTACAGCACCGTACCCTGGGCATCCTTCCAGAGGTAGACGCCGGGGGTCTCGGGGAGGTGGGGGAGCTTGGCGGCGACGTCCGCCGGAGTCTCGCGCATGAATGGAATCTACAGCGCCCGGCTCCTCACCTGCGCCCCACGCCCCTCCCCAAGCGCCCCGCGATCGCCCGCGCCTGCGGGACCCCCGCGGCGAGCGTGGCGGCGCCGTAGCCGAGTGAGAAGGTGCCGAGGACCGCGGCGCTCGCGACGATTCCGCGCGCCCCTCCGAGCACCTCGCGAACCCCCCATCCGATCGCCGCCGCGGTCACCGCGCACCCCCACAGCGTGAAGAGGAACGACCGAGGGAGCGAGACCGCGCCGATGCGCAGTCCGACCGCGCGCCGCAACAGGGCGAACTCGACCCACGCCGCCACCCCTGCCGAGGCGGTGAGTCCGGTCACGGCCCAGCGAGGGTCGATGCCCAGCACCCCGGGAAGCCAGAGCGAGGCCACGAAGCCCAGCGCCGTCGTCAGCGCCACCCGTACGATCGCGAACCGGAGGGGGGTGCGCGTGTCATGCAGCGCGTAGAGGGAGCTGGCGTACAGGCGCCCGAGCGTCGAGGCCAGCAACCCGACGGCGGATCCGGCCAGCACGCCCCACACCCACTGCACCTCCCTGGCCTGGAACTCGCCCCCTTCGAAGACGAGGCGCGCCAGCAGGTCCCCGAAGGCGAGGAAGGCCACGGCCGACGGGACGATGAAGAAGGCGATCCGCCGCAGGCCGAGGGCGAGCCGGTCGCGCAGGCGATCCGCGATCTCCGCGCTCTCGCCGGTCACGCTCGACATCGCGGGGAGCTCGGCGGCCGAGATCGACATCCCGAAGAGGGAGACGGGGAGCATGTAGAGCAGCTGCACATTGTTGAGGATCGTCGGCGCCCCCATGACCAGGAACGAGGCGATGAACGAGTCGATGTAGGCGCTGAGCTGCGTGACGCCGCGCCCCACGAAGACTGGCCCGAAGTTGCGCAACACGGTGCGCACGTGCGGCGAGCGCGCGCTCACGCTCACCCGCCAGGCGCCGAGCACCCGCGACACGTTGCGCCACTGCACCGCCAGCTGCAGCGCCGATCCGGCGACGCTCCCCCATGCCAGGATGACCGCGAGGCGCGGCAGCG